>JBKGZA010000102.1:0-11467 GCA_046545815.1 Bacteroidales bacterium | reverse complement strand
AAAAAAAGCAAGAATTTGACAGGTAAGCGCCTAATGATAAAATCCATATATAAGTTATAAATAAACTTATAAATATGACTCAAGTCTAAAAAGGATTTTTCTGCTACCAACCCCGCATTCTGACGGGGCAGGAACACAAAAACATGAAATTCAATCAAAGTAAAAACCTGGTTATCAACCTTGTGTGATTTTTCGTGTTTCCGTCTGCCCGGGAGAGTATGGAGTTTTAGTGGAATTTCCTGGTTTAACCCTTTTTAGACTGAACTCATTGATAAATTTTTCTTCTGTTTTCAGCGGTTTGACTATAATTTTTAATTTCCAGCGGTTTTTAGAGTATTCTGCTATAACTGCCACCAAGGTTACTCCCCAAGATTTTCTTTACGGAGTATTCTGAGCCAACTTCCGAATTCCAATTTAATAAAAGTCCAATAGATGTTTTTGTTCTATTGGACAAAATTAGTCTGTGTTTAATAAACGATCTCATCCATTATACATGCAAATAGGTTCCATGAAGCATGGAGAACCACCACAACAAGAAAAGCCGGCCAATCTTTCCGGTATTGAGCAAGGTAGAAAATCACTGCATATAATATGCCTATCAGAAAAGTGTTTATTTGGTAGTATATTGAATATGAGTGGCTTATTGAAAATAAAACTGCAGAAACCGGAATGGCAATGGAGAAATTCCAGAGTGTTTTTTTTACAATCCACCGGAAGAGCTTAATTACAGAAAACTGGTAAATAAAGGTCTCAAAGATAGGGGCGAGAAGAACTGAAGCAAATAAAACTGCTGCTTTGCCACCTGATTGCTCAATCATTTCCAGACTATCGTTAGTCGTGCTTTCTTCTGGTACCCATATGAAAGGAATGTCGATCAACAGATGAGCCAGAAAACAGATTCCCAAAAATTTCTCTACATGGGAGTTGACAAAGAATTGAAATAGTTTTGAAGTGTTCATTGGATGTGCTATCTCAAATAATTATCAAAAACAAACTTATTTTAATTTAGTTGATCATATTTGGTTACTATAAATCCCATTTTTGCAGAATGATCATAGACAATCAATTTTTTTTGAATTGCAATAGCCCAAAAAAAGATCCATAAGTCTCCAAATTCAGCTATTGTAAACAATACTGCAATTGTATTGGGCCTATCAATTCATCATAATATTATATTTATCTTACTATTGGTTACAATTTCTTTTTTCATTTACTTGATTGTTAAAACTTATGTGTCTTGTTTGAAAGGTTTTTCTGCCACCACTCAGTCTGACAACTAGCAGGAATACAAAGTCCCGAAATTTCTATTTTTCCACTGCTTTATTCTTCCTTGAATAAAAAACAATCAAATAACCAATTATGAATAAAAAAATGGTTGACGGAGTGTACACTGTAACATCTTTTAAATTAGCCTCTTTTTCGGAGAATGTTATGTGTAGGATTCCAATAACGATTATGAGAGGCAATAAATTTCTTAAAGTGCTAAAAATAGCACTTTTACGTACCGTTGCATAATCTATCTTGGTTTCTTTTCTTTCTCTTGACAAAGCAACAATTAAACCACCCAAAATACCAGTATAAAGAAATAATCCGGTATAGTCCTCACCGGTTAAAAGTAACAATACTATAGCACTTGCTAGAAAAAAGAAACCAATATATTTGAATTGATATGAGAATAAATGAATTGATTTTTTTTGCTTTCTGAAAATGAATATACTCAGAACAATTGAGAGAGATAGTAAAATAATTCCCAATATTACTTTTGATTCCATAAACACTTTTAATTAAGAGTTATTAGATTGTTTTAAATTTTGAGTCCGGTATAAAAAGCTAAATATTGGCTGATAAGGCCCTTAGCGGCTCTAATAGATCTCTGAATTTCAATAGATAATTTTTCACAATTGGCTAAAAATAGCCGCTAAGCGCCTTTTTAGAATAGACTCAATTTTATTTATTATAATTATTATTAACTAATTAGTTTTAGTGGGGAAGTTGGTGGTTTACACTAACTTCCCTTTTTTCGAAAGAACAGATAAAAAAATATTCAGATTACTATTTTTTAGTTTAGTAAAATATATTATTCCTCATATACCCTGGCACCATAGGCATCACAATAATGTCCATCATTCAATTCGCCCCAGATAAATCCAATGGCCTTAGTAAATTTTTTAAAAATATTTAAGCCGCCATTAGTATTAACTGATTCATTAAGGGTCATCTCTTCCATCCCTTTGAAGATGTAATTTTTGTCTTTATCCATAATTCGATAAGTTTTTAAAATTAATGATTTTTAGTTTGTTAACTATTCCAATCCTTTCTCATAACCTTCCCTAAATGCCTCTGCATGTCCTTCTGTATCTGATAAGACACTGGCACAATAGGCAGCAAAAAACCATTTAAAAATAGTTCCTCCAATTCCACCATTGATCTCTTTTTTTTCTTTATTTTTTAATGGTTTTAATCCTAAAATCGCTGGTTTTTCTGATTTAAACTTTTTCATAATTAAAAAATTTTTAATTACACAACACTTTCAGGCGGTTGATTTTGCCTTTTTTACACAGGCCCGTGTTTACAGATATTTTGGCCAAGGTACAGCCCTTCACTCCGATTATATAATAGTGAGGCAAAAAATTCAGATTTTTTTTCAATGCCCCCGACAATATGAATCACCTCATCCTCCGCCAGCTTCTGGATGCTTACATTTACCCTGAGCTGCACATCCTCCAGATAATAATAGGTACGGTTTATTCCGCTATAAGCGATGGGTAAACCATAATCCTTCAGTTCTTTTAAACAGAAATACAGATGGCTTTCGCTGATATCCAGTTTGGTGGCAAATTCACCGGGTGTTCCGGTGTTCTTCATGCGTATCAGCCGGTCTATTCTTTGCAACCGCTCAAGGTATTTGAAATAAGCCATAATTTATTGATTTAATGTGTTAAATAATAATTTTCCTGTATAGGTGTTCCTGTATTCTTTTTTTCATTTGTTTTCCCTGGTTTGTTATAGCTTTTGGCTGACATATAAAGGTAGCTGCTTTTGCCACATCTGATAATACTTTCCCTTTTTGCGGAACAATGCTTCATGGGACCCTTCTTCGGCAACTTTTCCCTTTTCCAGTACAACAATCTGGTCGGCTCCGGCCAGGGTGCTTAGTCTATGTGCAATAAGAATTATTGTCCTGCCCTGATCCCCTAAATCACGAATGGTCTGTTTGACGTAATATTCGGATTCGGAATCCAGGTTGGAAGAAGCTTCGTCGAGTATCAGAATTTCAGGGTCTTTGTATAATGCCCGTGCAATGGCCAGGCGTTGCTTTTGTCCTCCTGAAAGTGTGGATCCGTTCTCTCCGAGCCAAGTATGAAAACCATTGGGCAATTGTTCGATAAATTCAATGAGCTTCAGTTGGTAACAGATACGGATCACTTTTTCCATGTCTGGTTCCGTTTCTCCGACAGCAATGTTTTCCACCACGTTTCCCGAAAATATGTTCAATTGCTGGGGTACCACGCCGATCAGACTACGCAGCGACCTGTTGCCTACATATTGGATGTTGTACCTGCCGATGCGGATTGTTCCTTCATTCAGGGAATACAATTTTTGAAGCAGATAGGTAAGGGTGGATTTGCCCGAACCACTCTCGCCAATGATCGCTGTGATTTTTCCTTTTGCGATGTTCAGGCTGAAGCTCCGGAACACTTCAATGCGGGTGCCGTAGCTGAAGGATACATTCTCAAATTGTATGTCCCCGATCATCTCCCTGGAAAGTTTAACCTGATTGCTTTCCTCTTCCCGTTCCAGGTCCATGATCTCAAAAAGCCGGTCGGCGGCAATCAGAGCATTCTGGATGGTTTTATTCATGCCCACCAGCGCGATGGCCGGACCGGTAAAATAACCGATCAGTGCATAAAAGGAGAGCAGCTCTCCCGGAGTGATCAACCGGTCAATTACAAAATAGGAGCCAACCCACAAAAGGATGATGGTGAAAGAACGGTTTAGAAATTCCGAGGTATTGGAGGAAAAAACAGAATTCAATCCCGAGGTATAGACTGATCGGAGCAGGTTGACAAAACGTGTTTCTGTTTTCATGCTGGCATGGCTTTCCAGCCCGAATTGCTTGATCGTTTTTACAGAATTCAGAGATTCAACAAGTTGGCTTTCCACTTCTGCACCGTTTACCATGATCTTTCGTTCCTGTTTCCTGTTGAGTCGGTTCGTAATGGAATAGGTCAGAAGATAAAGTGGAAGGATGATGGCAATGATCAGGGCAAGTTTCCAGTTGTAAATGAACATCAAACCAAAGGCAAATACAATGATAAAGATGTTAACGATTAGGGTAATCAGCGTATCGTTGATGAAGTGCCGTATTTTTACTGCATCGTTGATCCGGGAGATGATTTCCCCCACCCGCATGGTGTCGAAAAATCTTTGCGGAAGCTTCAGCAGGTGCTTATAATACCCCAGGATGAGCCTTGCATCAATTTTCTGGCCGGTTCTGAGGGTGAATATGGTTTTGGTGACCCCGATGAAAATCTGAAATAAAAGGATGAAGGCCATGGCCACGCTTAACAGGTTCAGAAGGTTGCGGTTGCCATCCACAAGCACATGATCGGTAATTTTTTGTATGTAGATGGAAGTGGACAGTCCAAGTAAGGTATAGATGATGGCTCCGAAGAGTGCCTGCAGAAGGATGCTTTTATGAGGGCGTAGGAGGAACAAAAAACGGGTGAAGTTGGATACCTTCATGTTTATTTTCTGAAAGTCTTCGTTGGGTACCATCAGGACAAGCACACCCGTCCATTGTTCTGCAAATTCTTTTAATCTGAGTTTTTTCACCTTACCTTCCCTGGGATCCATTATTTCTATCGTTTTTTCCGTGGCTTTGTATATGACCACATAATGATGCAGCACCTTGTTGACGATGACATGGGCGATAGCAGGAAGCGGGATTTTAGGGAGGCTTTCTGCTTTTCCCCTTACTCCCTTTGCTGTGAATCCCAGGTTTTCAGCGGCTTTGAGCAGTCCCAGCACGTTGGTTCCTTTCTTGTCGGTACCTGCCATCTGCCTGATACGGGAAATGGG
This sequence comes from Bacteroidales bacterium, assembly GCA_046545815.1. Lineage (GTDB taxonomy): Bacteria > Bacteroidota > Bacteroidia > Bacteroidales > UBA12077 > JAGXLC01. The sequence goes on along the minus strand of JBKGZA010000102.1, from coordinate 6,385 downwards.
AATTTTAAGGCGATAATGGGAGGCAATGGAAGCCAGACAAGCTGCTCCGCAATCGGTGATGTCGTGTTGTTTTACATTAATTCCCATGTCTGACTTCTGTTTTTATGAAGATTCCTGGGGTTGGTCCAGTTTTGGATTCAGCCAGTCATCCATCTTATCATAGAGCAGTTGGAACAGGCTGCGTTCGGTGATCTGAAACCGGGCCGTGAGTGTCATCCCTTTTTTCAGCTTTCCCCAATAGCCGTTTTTTAACTGCAGCTCCCGGGTGTCCAGTGTACATCTTACCTTAAATACAGGTTGGTTGTTGCGTGTGATGATGTCATTGGATATGTCCCTTACTTTACCGGTACCCAATCCCCATTGATTGTAATCAAAGGCATCGAACTGAAAACGCACGTTCATGCTGTCCCGGATCAAACCGATGTCGGCAGGGGAAAGGTAGCATTCCACCAACAGGTCCTGATCCGGTGAAATCTGAGCTACTATTTTGTTGGGCACCAAAAAGTTGCCTTTCCGGAGACCCGAATATTGGGTAATTGTACCATTCACCGGAGAAGTGATGATGTATTGCTGCTTTTTCTTTTTAAGCCTTTCCATCCTGGATTGATATTCCTGCTTCTGGATTCCCAGCCTTTCCAGTTCATTTTCCCACTGAAGCCTGGCTTGCCTTTCATAAGTCATACGGGCATTGATTGCCTGCCGGTATAGGTATTTCTTTTCTTCGAATTCCATATCCGGGATCACCTCTTGTTCATGAAGCTTTTTATACACCTGGAAATCTCTTTTGGCATTGTTCAGGTCTTGTTCGTATTTCTCGATGTGTGTATGATAATCCAGATAGTTGGATTGATACAGGCTGGTTTGGAGTTTTTTCCGGCCTTTGAGCAACTTTTCCAGTTCCCCGATATAAATTGTGTTTTTACTGATTTGTTGGTGATACCATGATATTTCTTCATCCATTCCTTCCGTATTAAGTATTATCAGTGTATCGCCCAGGGAGACCGGCTGGTTTTCCTGCAGATTGATATGTTCGATCCGTCCGGGATATGCTGAGGAAATGTTGTTGTTTTCATTGGCAGATCGGATAATTCCCCTGCTTTGTGTGGTGATGGAGATCCGGATGAATGGGAGGGAGGTGAATATCAAAACAATTACCCCGATAACCGAAAGATACAGCACACTGCTACGGGTGTGCCTTTCCACGAACAGGCTTTCGGTGGACTGGTGAACGATTTCAGACGGGAAATATGATTTCATCCTGATATTGATGATATTTAACAAGTATTTACATGATCTTAAGGAACTCACATTTTTCCTTTTCCATGTCCGGAAAATATCCTTTCAGTCTGTTGCTAAAAGGTTATTCCGGGTAAGAATCGTTTCCTGTTTCAAGTCTAATCAAATGTAGGAAAGCAGAGTCCAATAAAATTGGATTATGAGATTTTTTTTTAAGAAAATATCGTTTTTAAAGCCGATGTGTGAATTGATGGGCATAACAGAGCCTTTGAATGAATAAGAACAGGGGGGGTATTCTTATTCTTTGGTTTTCTGATCCTTCAATTTTCTGAAGGCTTTAACGCAGGGCATATACAAACCCTCATTTTCAGAAACCCGATCTTCATCATCTTTGATACGCACTGAGAATATAGCTGTTATCTCAACCGGTCTTCTGTAAATGTAAGATTCCAGGGTTTTGTTGTAGGATATTTCTGCACCCCGGTCACGAAGTTCTTCAAGATAATTGAACAACTGACTTTTTGATATTCCCAGTTTTTTTGCGAATGATTTGGGATTTCCGGTACTCCGGCGTTTAATCAGCCTATCTATCTTCTGGTACCGTTCAAGGATTTCAAATGTTTTCATGAGCCATTGATTTTCCGGGATGGTGGAAGATTCTATACCAAATGTATGGATTAATTTTATTAACTGCAAATAAATTATAGAAATATAATCTAAAATTTTTCTAGCATAACCCGGGATCATAGGTATAATGCAAGATTAGGAAAAATTTTTTTAAATTCGGTTTTTGTGCTCTTGGCTCCATGCCCTTTGTCCAGTTAAAACGTCAGTGTAAATGTTGTTCCCTTCTCCGGTTCGCTGGAAGCGGTGATGGAGCCGCCGTGCAGGCGCATGATCTGCTTGGAGAGGCTGAGGCCGATTCCTGAGCCTTTGGGTTTGGTGGTAAAAAACGGAATAAAAATTTTGTCCAGCACATCTTGCAAAATACCCCTTCCGTTGTCAATTATCTGGATGGTGGGTCTGCCCCGTTTGCTCCGGAACGCCTTCAGGTCGATACGCCCGTCGTTTCGTTCTTCTAATGCATGTATGGCATTGGTGATAAGGTTGATCAGTACCTGTTCAATCAGTTTGCTATCGGCATAAAATTCCAGGTGGTCGGGGTCCACTCGTGTGACAAGCCGGATGTGGTTATCTGTCAGATTTTTCTCCATAAGTGATTTAATGTCGTTAAACAAATCCCGGGCTTTAACAATATCAAAGTTGGGTTTGGGAATTTTGGTCAGGCTTCTGTAGGTATTTACAAAATGCAGCAGTCCCTCGCTTCTTTTGTGAATGGTTTTTAATGCTTTCTGGATTTCTTCGGTGGATTCTTCATCAAGTCTGCCTCCGTGCTCCTCTTTGGTTTCATTCACCATCAGGCTCAGGGTAGAAGTAAGTGAAGCTACGGGGGTGATGGAGTTCATGATCTCATGGGTCAACACCCTTATCAGTTTTTGCCAGGTCTCGGTTTCCTGTTCTTCCAGCACATATTGAATGTCTTTGATAGTCACCAGTGTAATGGTTCTTGTATGAAGGCGGAATTCTCTTCCATACACGGCAAGTTGCAGAATATCATCTTCCTGGCGGACCTTCAGCACATAGTTTTTACCGGGCTGAAGATTCATCAGTATGTCTTTCAGTTCTGTGCTTACCTTTTCCAGTTGTTGTATGTGTTTTACGTTGTAAATCTGGAAAAGGTCCTGGAATGCCTGGTTGACCATGTCTACGGTTCCGTCCTTATGGTAGGTGATGATGCTGATATCAATGTTGCTGACCACGCTGTTCAGATACTGGTATTGTTCTTCCAGTTGCTGACGGATTTTCTGAAAATCCATGATCACCTCGTTGAAAGCTTTGTTCAGCTCGTCAAACGATTTTCCCAACCCTTCGATGTGAAAAGACCGGTTGAATTCGGAGAAGCGTATAGATTCAAGAAAAGTCGCCAGGTTGCGGTTGGTAATGTCCACATACTTTACCAGGAGAATGATCTGAAAAATGATCAGCACACCGATCAGGAAGGGAGTAATGAAATAGTCCAGTGTAAGGGTATAGAAAAAAAGAAATATTGTTGCTGCCAGGAGCAATATCCGAAAAGAGACAACCAGTCTGAAATTTTTATAAATCATATTTTTCCATTCTACGGTAAAGGGAGGTTCTTGTCAGTCCAAGCTGCGAGGCGGCCTTTGTTACATTGCCCTGGTTCTGTTTTAGCACTTTCTTAATTACATTCTTTTCTATGGTTTCCAGGTCGTAGCTTTCAAGTTCTATTTCGTCTTTTTTTTGTCCGGATGGAGAAAGGATGAAATCGTCTTCTTCGAGTGCATTGGAATCACACATAATCACAGCCCTCTCGATCGCATGCTGTAGCTCCCTCACATTACCCGGCCAGGGGTGTTGGTTGAGCTTTTTTAAGGCTTCTGAACTGACTTTTTTGATCTGTTTTTTGTACTTTTTGGAGTATTGTTTGAGAAAGTGATCGGCCAGCAGCGGTATGTCGTCGGTGCGTTCTCTGAGGGGCGGAAGCTGGATTTCCACTGTATTGATCCGGTAGAGCAGATCCTGTCTGAAATCTTCGTTGGCCACCATCTTATGAATGTCATTATTGGTGGCACAGATCAGCCTTACATCGATCTGCCGCGATTGATTGGAGCCGAGCCTTGTGATTTCTTTTTTTTCTATGGCAGTCAGTAGTTTGGCCTGCAACGGAAGGGTCAGGTTGCCAATTTCGTCGAGAAACAATGTCCCCCCGCTGGCCAATTCAAATCGTCCGGATTTGTCTTTCCTGGCATCGGTAAAAGCTCCTTTTACGTGACCGAACAGTTCGCTTTCAAACAGATTTTCATGAATGGAACCCAAATCCACACTGATGAATACCTCATCTTTCCGTTTCGAGTTTCTGTGCAGGGCACGGGCCACAAGCTCCTTTCCGGTGCCGTTTTCGCCAAGGATCAGTACATTGGCATCGGTCTGGGCTACTTTGTTGATGGTTTTAAACACCTCTTTCATCTCCGTTGATTCACCAATGAATTCGTGGAATGGCCGGTCCTGTATCTCGCTGAGCTCTTTTTGCCGTTCTTTAAGGTCACCTGCTTCTCTTTTTGACTTTCGCAGTTTGATAGCCGAAGATATGGTAGCCAAAAGCTTCTCATTCTGCCAGGGCTTTAGAACAAAGTCTGTAGCACCGGCTTTAATGGCTTTCACAGCTTTTTCAGCATCTCCGTATGCGGTGATGAAAACAACTACCGCATCGGGATCAATCTCAAGGATCTTATAAAGCCAGTCGAACCCCTCCTGGCCGCTGATGGCATCTTTGGTGAAGTTCATGTCCAGCAGAATCACATCAAAATCCTCTTCTTTCATCAATTTGGGGATGCTTTCAGGGGAAGTTTCGGTATGGACTTTTTCTACATGATTTTTCAGAAGCAGCTTTAAAGCAAACAGAATGTCTTCATTATCGTCAATAGCCAGTATTTTACCTTCTTTTTTTTCCATTGAATAAAATTTTACAGGTGATGGTATATTCTTTTTAACGGTAAAATTACAAATAAATTTAATGCCCTGTTCGATTTCGTACTACAAATGTTGCATTACCGAACATAAAACTCGGCTATAAAACCTGAATTGCTGTTATATTGTGGTGTTAATTAATGATTTATTCATTTTGGCATGATAGATGTTTACAAAGAATAAGAATAAGAATAAATAAATTGCATCATGGATCGAGTCATTGAGAAGAAGAACCGCTTTTTTAACAGAAAAAATATCTGGATTATGGTAGCAGCAATATTGGTGCTCCTGATGGTCTATGATATATTTTACGGTGATAGGCGGTCCAGGCTGAATGTGGAAAAGGAAAAGATAACCATTGAAACAATAGAAAAGGACGTCTTCAAGGATTATATTGCTGTGATAGGTACGGTGGAACCCATCAGAACCATATATCTTGATGCTGTAGAAGGCGGTCGTGTGGAGGAGATTGTTGCTGAAGAAGGCCGAATGGTAAAAAAAGGGGAGGAAATTCTTAGGTTGAGCAATACCAATCTCATTGTTCAGATTTTAAATAACGAAGCTCAGGTAGCAAGGGCAATTAATTAATTGCGTCCGGCAAGGTTGCAGATGCAGCAACAGCAAATGAATAACGAACAACAGCTTATTGACCTGAAAAGTGATCCTGACAAACAGGAAAGGGCCTATGCTAACAATCAGAAGCTTTATAACAATGAACACATTTTATAAATTAAAAATTTTATTGTGATGAAAACAATACGTATATTCTTTATAACGGCTTTATTGTTCTCTTTAACATCTGTTTACGCCGGCCATGGCCGTGCAGCCGTGGATGTTTCTGTTCAGGATAAGGAAAAAGAGATACCGATATCCGGTGTAAGGGGACTCGACCTTAGCATAGCATGTGAGTTGAACCTCCGGCAGGGCGATAAGGAATCCCTCAGGATTGAGGCAGATGAGGATATCTTTGATAAGCTGGATGTGAAGGTTAAGGACAGCGTGCTTTATATTGGCTCAAAGGGCCGGAATAAAAATTTTGAAAAGTGGGATGTGGAAGTTTATCTGACGCTGAAAACCCTTGAAAAAATTGATATAGGAAGTGCTGTAAAGCTGAGGACTCATGGGACTATCATATCCAACCGAATTGATTTGAGTGTTTCCGGTGCTGCAGATATTGAGTTAAGTGTTGATACGGAAAAGTTTCTGGCCGACTTTAGCGGAGCTGTAAAGGCAGATATTGCAGGTAAAGCCAGTTATGTGGTAATGGATATGAGTGGCGCTTCCAAGGTGGATGCTGAAGATCTGGTCACTGATGCATTCTATCTTGATTTCAGTGGATTCGGAAAAGCCGATATATATGCCGAGAAAGTTTTGAAGGTGGATATGTCGGGAATGGGTGTAGTAAGATACGGAGGGAATCCCAAAAAAGTGGATGCCAATTCTTCCGGTCTGGGAGTTATTAGAGAACGGTAGGCAAAAGGGCAGGGAAGTTGGAGATCAGAGGTCAGAGGTCAGAGGTCAGAGGTCAGAAGTCAGAAGTCAGAGGTCAGAGGTCAGAGGAGGCATCTAATGGATAAGACCAAAGTAAAACATTTTCTGA
>JBKGZA010000101.1:0-11635 GCA_046545815.1 Bacteroidales bacterium | reverse complement strand
AAAACTCAAGCATCCCTGCCTGGAAATAAAATAAATATATCTTCAAAACGGAAATTGAATCATTTGTTCCTAAATTTGTACAATCCAAAACCAAACAGGATACTTTCAAGAAATTTAATGGGTTTCCGTTTTGGCTTGTCCAAATTAGCAAAAAAAATTTGTAATACAGCAATATGCCCATTATATTTGTATCAACAAACCAATAAGGCATTGTTATGATGTTTGAACATTTCGCCATCAACGTGGATAAGCCAAAACAAATGGCTGAATGGTATGTAAAGAACCTTAATATGTCAATTGCCAAATCAATGGATGAAGCTCCATACACCCATTTTCTTGCAGATGATACAGGCCGTCTTGCCATGGAGATCTATTCCAATGAAAAGGCTGAAGTACCTGATTATGAAAAGGTGCAACCATTGACATTTCATATGGCTTTTGCTTCGGAAAACGCTGAAAAGATGAAGAATAAACTTGTAGAAGAAGGGGCAACGGTTTTTGAGGAATTAAAGCCCAATGAAGGGACCCATCTTGTTATGCTGCGGGATCCTTACGGAGTGCCGCTTCAGATTTGTCAGCGTGCGGAAAGTTTTGCAATAAATAAGGATAAATTAAAGAATTTCGTAAATTCTTTATAGCGTTTTAGCTATACAAGGATAGCTAATGTTCTAACCACGAAGTATAGATAGGTGGGCGTAAACGACTAAAGGAATAAAACCAAAACTAAAACCAATATCTATGAAAAACAAAATTAAAACACGCTGGTACTTGGTTGTCATCACTGTGATCATCCTTACCATCCTTACATTCACCCCGGCAGTAATACCGTATGGGCAATACAAGCCGGAACTTTTTGGAATTCCCTACACATTATGGACCGGTATCCTAATTGGAATGGCAATTGTTGGCCTCACCCTTTACGGGTCATTCATTTGTCCGGGTTCCAAAAGATGGGAGGAAAGCCAATGACTACCTGGTTTATCATTTTTGCAGCCATTTATGTCGGTTTGCTGGTATTTGCTTCGATAAAGTCTTACTCCCGAAACCGCACAGCCGACGAGTTCATGCTGGCCAACAAAAGCATCACCTCTATCCTGGGATTTTTAACCTATTCTGCAGCATTATTCAGCGCTTTCACTTTTATGGGGATGCCCGACTTTTTCAGAAACCACGGGGTGGGTGCCTGGATTTTTCTGGCCGTCTCGGATGCAGTGATGGTATTTCTCATCCTCTGGTTCGGATATAAATTAAGGCGCCAGGCAACCCGGTTTGGATTTAAGGGGATTGCCGGTTTGATGATGTCGTGTTTCAGGAACAAGTGGGCTGGCTACGCCCTTTTTACCAGCGCCTTTATCTTTCTTATTCCCTATGTGGCCATTCAGATCCGGGGCATTTCAATATTTCTTGATGCTACCCTTCCCGGTTCTCTTCCTGCCTGGGGATGGTCGGCCATCATTGTGACTTTTATGCTGATCTACAGCGAAATTGGTGGCCTGAAAGCCATTGTTTACAGCGATGCCATCCAGGGCCTTATATTGCTTACGGTGATATGGCTGATCGGGACAACTTGTATTGGATACGAAGGTGGAATACAGCCATTGTTCAACGGAGTGAAGGAAGTAAACAGCAAATTGCTGTCTACACCAGGGCCCAATGGGTTATTTGACCGACAGTTCCTGATTACCTCACTGATTGCTGTGGTGCTGATCCCCGTTACACAGCCTCATTTTACCATTCGGATCGCTGTGATGAAAAGCCTCAGGTCCATGCACAGGATGGCCATTGGCGTTGGTGTGTTTGCTTTGCTTATCATATTGCCGACCGCTTTTATCGGTATGTATGGAGCCATCAACTACACCGATGATACCACTTCCCACTTTCTCTCGAATGCCTTGTTGTTTGATCAGGCAGATACTGTGGCAGCACTGGCCATCATCGGTTTGTTTGCTGCTGTTTTGTCCACCACCAATGCCCAGCTTTTTGCATTGGGTTCCGAATTGCGTTCGATCCTTAAAGGAAAGGAAAATAAGGTGATGATGTGGGCCAGGATCGGAATATTTATCTTCGCAGTGATCACGCTGATATTTTCCACCTACATGAGTGACCAACTGGTGCTTTTGGCCCGGATGAGCTTCACCGGTACTTCCATGATGGCACCGGTGGTAATTGTGGGTGTGCTGGCTAAAGAAGCACCGGGCAAAGAGCTGTTTATTGTATCCCTTACAGCCCTGTTTGTATTTCTGGCCTCCCTGTTTGATCTGGTTCCGGGAGAAATTCACGGATTTCTGATTGAATCCATATTGTACATCGTGCTGGTCATTACCACCGGCTTATCATTGATCATCAGGAAAACCAAACTGCAAAAATCCTTATAAAATCTGCCTGTATGCTACAAATCAACCAACAGTTAAAACCGGAAGATCTAAAATCCAAGCTGGATCGCTTCTGGGAGCTGTCCGGCAAAAAGATTAAAGATATTGAAGCCAGCTACGATACCACGCAGGGTTCGCCGGTCTACACCGTAAAAGGAAAATACACCACTCGCGGCTGGACCGAGTGGACACAGGGCTTTCAGTTCGGTTCTTCATTGCTGCACTTCGATGCCACCGGTGAGAAGGAATTCCTGGAAGCGGGAAGAAACAAAACGCTGGATATCATGGCTCCTCACATCACGCACACGGGTGTCCATGATCACGGGTTCAACAATGTAAGCACCTATGGAAACCTGTTGCGCCTGATGGTTGAAGGAAAAACAGCCTACAATGAATGGGAAAAAAACTTTTATGAGCTGGCATTGAAAGTATCCGGTGCCGTGCAATCGAACCGCTGGACCAACACGGCTGACGGTGGTGGATACATGTACACCTTTAACGGACCCCATTCCCTGTTTGTGGATACCGTCCGCACTTGCAGGGTACTTGCACTGGCCCATTCCCTGGGCCATATTTTTCTGGGCGAGCATGACAGCCGTATTGACCTGCTCGGCCGGATGCTCCGGCACATGGATGCCACGGCCAAATATTCTGTTTTTTACGGAGAAGGGAGGGATTCCTTCGATGAGTGGGGGCGTACCGCGCATGAATGCATCTTCAACGTCAACGACGGAAATTTCCGCTGCCCCAACGCCCAGCAGGGCTATTCGGGATACACCACCTGGACGCGGGGACTTTCATGGGCCATGTGCGGCTTCCCTGAAGAGCTGGAATTCCTGGATACATTACCGGAAGACGAATTGAAAGCCTACGGCGGAAAAAAGACACTGGAAGAGCGATACCTGAAAGCTGCCCGGGCCACCTGCGATTTTTTCATCAACAACACCCCTACAGATGGAATTCCCTATTGGGATACCGGCGCACCCAACCTGCATAAGATGGGAGATTATCTGAATCAACCCGCAGATCCCTATAACGATCATGAGCCGGTGGACAGCACTGCCGCAGCCATCGGAGCACAGGGACTGCTGCGGCTGGGGAAATATCTATCAAAAAGAGGAGAGAAAGAGGAAGGCACCAGGTTTTTCCAGGCCGGACTGACGGTGGCCGGCCGCCTGCTGGAGGACACCTATATGAGCACGAAAGACGGCCATCAGGGCCTGTTGCTGCATTCCATCTACCACCACCCGAACGGGTGGGACCACATACCGGAGGGAAGCAAAATCCCCTACGGGGAATCCAGCATGTGGGGCGACTACCACATCAGGGAGGTGGCTTTGTATATCCACCGTTTGATAACCGGTGAACCTTACTACGCCTTTTTTAACTGTTTAAAATGATTGTTTATGGCTTTGGAAATTAATGACACTTCAAAACTTTGCATACATACCATAACCAATAAGCCGTGGGATATTGAAACGGCCGCGGCCAGGTATGCAGAGGCAGGCGTTAAAGGAATCACGGTATGGAGAAATGCCCTGGAGGGAAAGGATGTTGCAAAAACCGGTGAGATGATACGCGGCCACGGGCTGGAAGTTGTTTCGCTCTGCCGGGGAGGGTTCTTTCCCCATGTGGATAGGCAAAAACGTAATGAGGCCATCGGAGAAAACAAGAAGATTGTTGAGGAAGCGGCAGCATTGGGTGCGCCCATGGTGGTGCTGGTATGCGGGGCCGAGCCCAAACAATCCCTGGAGGAATCGAGGAAGCAGATCCAAAATGGCATAATAGAAACTTTGGATCATGCCAGGGAACACAACGTCAAGCTGGCCATTGAGCCGCTTCATCCCATGTACGCAGACACCCGCTCGGCCATCAACACGCTCAGGCAGGCCAATGACATGGCTGAAGACATACAGTCACCTCATGTGGGCATTGCCGTGGATGTGTATCATCTCTGGTGGGATGAAGACCTGGAGCAGGAAATAGCACGATGCGGCAGGAACGGGAACCTGTTGGCCTTTCATGTATGCGACTGGAAGGTACCAACAAATGATTTCCTCCTGGACCGCGGACTGATGGGCGAAGGATGCATCAATGTTCCACAGATAAGGGAATGGGTGGAAAATACAGGATTTAACGGCATGAACGAGGTGGAGATATTCTCGACTGCCTACTGGGAGATGGATCAGGATGAATACCTCGATAATATTGTAAAAGCTTATTTGGAATATGTGTAGTATATTAAGTTTGAGAGTTTGACTAAGAATTTAAAAGTTTGACAAAGAGTTTGATTGTTTGACAGGAGTTTGATATTCAGTTGGCAAGAGGCAGTTGGCAGTTGGCAAATCGGATAAGCCGCAGCTAGCAAATAAATATGATGATCGCTGAAGGGATTAAGTTGGCAAGGGGCAAAAAGCAGCTTACTATATTGCAGAACCAAATTTAGGGAAATAGATATAGTAATACAATTGGTCCCGCATTCTGCGGGAGCAAAGAGCAGTTGGCAAAACCTGAAAGCTACAGTTGGCAGAGATATTCATTCATTTATAAGTTGGCAATTGGCAGTTGGCAAACCAGAAATTCTTAAGTATGTACCTGGATCAAACTTTATTTTTTTTCAATTCTATGCTTTTTAATAAATATACTGTTATTACCAAATTAAATATTCTCATATAAAATATATAAAAACTTAAAACTTTCGCTTATAAATGTATTACTTTAATTTTCTAGAACTTTTGCCAACTGCTAATTGCCAATTGCCAACTTAACATCAATACAATACATAAATTAATCAATTCTAATAAAAAATAAAAACTCTGACATATGAAGCAACACGAAACAGGCATCATTATGAACGGCGTTACCGGTCGCATGGGTACCAATCAGCACCTGATGCGCTCCATTCTGGAGATCATCAAACAGGGAGGTGTTAAGATAAGCGCCACCGAGACCATCATGCCCAAACCGGTTTTGGTGGGACGTAATCCGGTGAAGCTGGAAAATTTGAGCAAGCGTTCCGGGATTAAAGATTATACCACGGATCTGGATAGTGTCCTGGGGGATTCAAATTACACTGTCTATTTTGATGCCCAGACCACCGATCGGCGGGTGGAATCGGTCAAGAAGGCCATCAAGGCCGGCAAGCATATTTATTGTGAAAAACCAACGGCACTGGATTCACAATCGGCTATGGAGCTGTACAATCTTTGTGAATCGGCCGGGTTAAAGCACGGGGTGGTACAGGACAAGCTCTGGCTGCCGGGGCTTATCAAGCTGAAGCGGCTTATGGAGAACGGCTTTTTCGGCAAGATCTTATCCGTTCGGGGAGAATTCGGGTACTGGGTTTTTGAAGGGCACACCATTCCGGCACAGCGGCCTTCATGGAATTACAGAAAAGAAGACGGCGGGGGCATCATACTCGATATGCTCTGCCACTGGCGGTATGTGCTGGACAACCTGTTTGGCAACGTACAATCTCTAACCTGTCTGGGAGCTACCCACATTCCAGAGAGGCTGGATGAAGAAGGAAACACTTACCAGTGCACTGCCGACGATGCAGCTTATGCCACCTTCGAACTGGAAAGCGGTGTCATTGCCCATTTTAACTCTTCCTGGGTTACGCGGGTTCGCCGGGACGACCTGCTGACCCTTCATGTGGACGGCACACAAGGGTCGGCGGTGGCAGGTTTGCGCAAATGTTTCACCCAGCATTACGGCAATACGCCTAAACCGGTCTGGAACCCGGATATCGAACAGCCCATCGACTTTTTTGGTTCCTGGCTGGAAGTGCCGAACCAGGAACCCTATGACAATGCCTTTAAAGCAGAATGGGAGCTGTTCCTGAAACATGTGTTGCTGGATACACCCTTTAAGTGGGACCTGCTTGAAGGAGCCAAAGGAGTGCAGCTTGCCGAAAAGGGACTGGAAAGCTGGAGGAAACGACAGTGGGTGGATGTGGACGAACTTGCTAAATGAGCTAGTAATTATTGGTTTACTATATTGCAGAATCAGATTTAAGGAAATAAGATTTAGCAATACAGTTGGCAAAGGGCAAAAGGCAGTTGGCAATTAGCCAGAACATTCTTCATTTAGGCATTCAATCTTTTAATCGGTGCTTTAGCCTCAGCCTTCGCTTCATTTTAACAAGATGGCAGTTGACAATCCAAATACATCAGTTGGCGTCAGAATGTTAGGATCATTTAATTGGAAAGGAAAGTTTGAGGGTTTGACTGGAGTTTGAAATATTGATTATCAGTCTCGTGTTTCGAGTTTCAAGTCCCGGGTTATGCGAAGCAACATGAAGAAGATGAATCCGGAAAAAGCAGTAAAAAATAAATAATAAAATCCGATTCTTATGAAAAAAACAGCACTCATCACAGGCGGTTCCAGGGGTATTGGTCTGGGTATTGCCAAAGCCCTTGCTGAAGAAGGTTTCGACCTTGCGATTAACGGCGTAAGGGATGAAAGCTCGGTACAGGATGTTATTCAGTCATTAGAGGCCTACGGCTCGGAGGTCGTTTACTGTCAGGGGGACGTCAGCCAGCCGGAGGCAAGAGATCACATTCTGGACAGGGTCAAACAAAAGCTCGGTCACCTGAACATGCTGGTGAACAATGCCGGAATACCGCCGAAAGAACGGAAGGACATCCTTGAAAACACCGAAGAAAGTTTCGACCGGGTATTGAAAACCAACCTTTACGGCCCCTATTTTCTTACCCAGAAAGCAGCCAACTGGATGATTGAAAGGAAAAAAAGCGACCCTCAATTTTTCGCCGGTATTGTGAATATCGGCTCTTTCTCTGCAACGGTTGCATCAGTAAACCGTGGTGAATACTGCATTTCCAAGGCAGGGATGGCCATGATCACCTCATTGTTTGCCGTTCGCCTGGCAGAATATGATATTCCGGTCTATGAGGTGCGGCCGGGTATTATTGAAACGGACATGACAGCAACTGTTAAAGATAAATACGACAAGTTGATTGGTGAAGGGTTGGTTCCCCAACGGCGGTGGGGTCAGCCCAAAGATATTGGAAAGGTGGTAAGGGCTCTGGCCCGTGGTGATTTCCCCTATTCCACCGGGGAGGTCATCATGGTGGACGGCGGGTTTACAGTGCAAAGGTTATAATGGCTTAAGCTAATTTTAAATATGAATATGAAAAGCAATCTATAATGTTTATATTTATGGGGGAAAAACACAAACATGAAATAACAGACTAACATTATGCAAACCACCATCAGAAATGTCACAATGCTCCTTACAGGAGCGGCAGCACTACCCCTTTTTACATCATCGTGTACCGGCGAAAGTGAAGAGGAAAGTGAGCAACCCAATGTCTTGTACATCATTGTTGATGATTTAGGCAAACATGATCTTAGCTGCACGGGCAGCGAATATTATGAGACTCCCAACATTGACCGGCTTGCCGGCGAAAGCATGAATTTTACCAATGGATATGCAGCCAGCCAGGTATCCAGTCCCTCACGGGCCAGTATAATGACCGGTAAATCACCAGCCCGCCATGGCATTACCGACTGGATCGGGGCCCGAACCGGAGAAGACTGGAGGGAACAAGGACGACATAATAAGTTATTGCCCCCCGAATACGTAGATCATCTTCCCCATAAGTATGTAACATGGCCAGAAGCGATGAAAGAAGCAGGCTACAAAACTTTTTTCGCCGGCAAATGGCATCTGGGTGACGAAGGCTCTTATCCGGAAGATCATGGCTTTGATATCAACCAGGGAGGCTTTGAAGCGGGAGGTCCATATACGGGGGGATACTTTTCTCCCTTTAACAATCCCAAAATGGAAGACCATGAGGATGAAAAAGGCATGAGCCTATCTGAAAAACTTGCCAAAGAAACAAACTCCTTTATTGAACAAAACAAAGACACCGCTTTTTTTGCCTTTTTATCTTTTTACGCGGTCCATGCTCCCATTCAAACAACTCAGGAAAACTGGAAAAAATACCGGGATAAGGCTGATGAAATGGGTATTGCTCCCAAAGGAGAAGGTTTTGAAATGGGCCACTTTTTGCCCGTCAGACAGATACAGGACAATCCCATCTATGCAGGGTTGGTAGAGCATGTGGATGATGCCGTTGGCCAGGTTCTTCAAACACTGGAAGAAAATGGTCTTGACGACAATACCATTGTTATATTCACATCAGACCATGGCGGGGTTTGTGCCGGCGACGATTATGCCACCACAAATAAACCCTTACTCAGAGGAAAAGGTTATCAATATGAAGGAGGACTCAGGGTGCCTTACTTTATCAAAGTACCCGGCCTGACAGATGGAGAAACATGTGATGTCCCTGTCAACAACACGGATTTCTACCCAACGGTTCTTGACCTGGTCGGCGAAGAGCTGAAACCCGATGAACATAACGATGGGAAAAGCCTGGTTCCCCTTTTAAAGGGTAATAAAATAGAAGAAAGGGATATTTACTGGCATTATCCGCACTATGGAAATCAGGGAGGCCAACCCTCCTCCATCATCCGGAGAGGCGACTGGAAATTAGTCCACTATTATGAAGACGGGCGTAATGAATTATACAATGTAAACGAGGACCTCTCCGAAACAACTGATTTGTCTTCCGAGCAACCGGAAAAAACCAGGGAACTTGCTGAGGCATTGAATAAATATCTGGAAAACATGGATGTCCGATATCCTGAAAAAGATCCGCAGTATGATCCTGAGCTCGAGAAACAGCATCTCGAGGAAGTTGAAAACAATCTGCTTCCCCGTCTTGAGGAGCAAAGGATGGAGTTCCTGTCTGAGGATTATACCCCCGGAAACAACTGGTGGGGCAGCGAAGTTTCTGATGAATAAATTGGATTGAGCGCTGCTTCGAAAACGCGGCAGCGTTCAATTCTACATCATTTTATACAGTTGTTCTTTAAAATAATTGAGATGTTGACCGATCATTTTATGAGTAAACTATTTCTGGCTGTTTTATTGAGCATTTTTTCACAAAGCATGCTTATGGGCCAGCATTCGGGAGTGGATGCCCGGTGGATCAGAGAAAATGTGGTGGATAATCCCGTGAACGCTTACTGGCTAACGAATAATCTAAAAGAAGATGCACCCCGGTTGTTCCTGGATGATCAAAGAGAACAAAAAATCAAGCACAGCATTCAACAGGATTCTATAGCAAAACAATACTTCAAATTGCTGGCAAAACATGCCGAGGCCATCTATATGAGACCGCTGCTGGAGCGGGAACAAACAGGCAGGCGTTTGCTGGGTGTTTCCCGGGAGGCAGTCAGACGAATCGGAACATTGGCCCTGGTATATCGGATAAGTGGGAATGACCGATACCTTACCCGCCTGGAAAATGAAATGAATGCCGTGTGTGAATTTTCCGACTGGAATCCCTCCCATTTTCTGGACGTAGCGGAAATGGCATATGCAGTAGCTCTGGGACTGGACTGGTGCGGAGAATGGTTTTCCAAACCAACTATTAAAAAGGCCAATACAGCACTGACAGAAAAGGCATTAAAAGTCAGCCTTACTGAAGAAAACTACAACTGGTGGATCAATGCGCACCACAACTGGAATCAGGTCTGTCACGGCGGACTGTCTGCTGCAGCAATTGTTGTGGCAGATGAGTATCCTGATCTGGCAGCCCGGATACTTTCCCGGGCTGTAGATAAGCTGCCTCTTGCGATGGCAGGCTATTCCCCTGACGGTGCTTATCCTGAAGGGCCAAGCTACTGGGGATATGGAACTTCCTATAATGTTTTGGCCATCTCCATGTACCGGTCTGCACTGGGCACGGATTTTAATCTGCCCGAATCCCCTGGATTTATGGAAAGCGCCAACTACCGGCTACTGACAGAAGCGCCTTCCGGATGGTCATTCAACTATTCGGATGCCGGGCTGAAAGGTATTGATCTGGGCACATGGGGCCTGCTTTCGTGGTTTGCCAAAGAAACGGGCAACTCCATGTACCTCGACCGGGAGGAATTTCTTGACCACGCTAAAAAAGCCATACAGAACAATGCAAATCTCTCGCGCCTTGCCCCTACCACTTTGGTATGGATGGCCCAATTTGAAAAGAAAAAAGAAGGAACCCCTCCAGTTTACTGGAAAGGAGAAGGCGAAAACCCAATTGCCATATTCCGGGCAGAACCCAATGAAAAAAGCGGATTTTATCTGGGCGTTAAAGGCGGATCGGCCTCTGTGAATCATGGCAACATGGATGTGGGTTCATTCATCTTTGAAGCCGGTGGCGTCCGGTGGTCGATCGATCCGGGAAGTCAGGGGTACAATGAACTGGAACAAATCATAGGATCGGAATTATGGGACAGCAGCCAGGATGGCGAACGCTGGACCCTGCTTACCAAGAACAACCATAACCACAGCACGCTCACGGTAAATAAAGCACTGCACCGGGTTGAAGGCTATGCACCGATCGAAACATTTGCAGTGGATGAACCTCCCCAATCGGTTACATTGGATCTTCAGGAAATTTTTCATGGACAACTAAAGGATGCCAAAAGAACGTTTGTCAAGCAGGATGCCAGCACATTGAGGATCATCGATGAGATGATTCCTTTCAGAAATACTGAGGAAGTGATCTGGAGAATGATGACGCAGGCGGATGTTCAGACTACCGAGACTGGTGCAGTACTGATGCAGGATGGGAAAGAACTGAAACTGGAAATTCTTAAGCCTTCCAATCTGGCTGTTTCTGTAGTTGCTATGGATCCTCCACCGCTCGAGTATGACAAAAGAATCGAGGGGCTGAAAAGGATAGAGATCCGAATCCCAGGTTATAGGCTGCAAGAAGACAAAAATTTTGCCCTTGTGGTGAAGTTGCAGTTACAGGATATTGAATGAGTTTCCCAAACTATCTCGCAACAAAGCCGGGTATTTAGAAATGTTTAGAGCTCTTTATTCTATCATCTCTCCTTTTTATTTTGTTATTTCTTCTTACTGAAATATCATTTTCACCTGCTATTCTGTCATTTCTTCCAGCTCAAATATCATTTCCACCTGTTATTTTGTCATTTCTGCCTGCTAGTTTGTCATTTCTTCCAGCTCATTCATCATTTCTTCCAACTAATATATGATTTTGACCTGTCAACTTGTCATTTTTGCTTATTGATTTACTGTTTCTTACCTGAGTTCGGTATAAAAAGCTGGATCTTGGCTGGTAAGGCGCTAAGCGGCTCCATTAGATTATTGAAATTCAATAGATTATTTTTACACAATTAGCTAAATACAGCCGCGCCTTTTTAGACTAGCCTCTTAC
>JBKGZA010000100.1:0-11700 GCA_046545815.1 Bacteroidales bacterium | reverse complement strand
GGAGCAAAACTCCTCCCTTTCACAGTAACTTACCGGGCAAGTTTTGCCAAAAAAAGCAAGAATTTGACCGGTAAGGCACTGCCTTTTTTTCAGGATAACCCTGAAAAAAAGCGCTTCGCGGAAGAAACCAATGTTTAGATTAAGTTTGAACAAAATGTTGGTTCAGGTTGCGCTTTAAGCGCCTATCATACTTCCGTCGCTACGTGACTAACATCCTTGCGGATACAACGGAATGACCATTTCCCCTCTAAATCAAGATTTTCGTGACTTACCAACTGCTTTTTGCTCATTGCCTAATGATTATAAGCCAAAAATTCCGGCTATCCTTCCATTGTTGGCAGGAGTATAGCCGGAATTTTTGCCTGAGATGTAATGCCGTACTTATTTCGAGATCATAACCTCGTTCAGTATATCGAGCATTTTGGAAACCTTTTCATCCTCTTTGTATGGCTCTATATTTTCACTAATGACTTTTAACGATTCGTCTATTTCAGCGTTGGCTTGTTCAAATTTCCTTTCCATCTCCTTTTTTTCACTTTCAGAGGCTGTGCGATATTTTATATCCATGTCGAGGATTTTGTCGCGAATACTTTTCATACTCTGGTTCAGGTTTCTCATCAACTCTAATGCATCCTCTTTATTTTCAATGTTTTCTGATTGTTTTTCAATACGGCTTATCTCTTTAACATCTTCCTGAAGGTCTTCCTGGGTTGATTCGGACTGACATCCTGAAAAGAGAAACAAGCTCAGAAGAATGCCTGTCATTATTGTTACATGGGTTTTCATAATATGATGTTTTTAATATTTCTATACTTATTTGTCTGATGATTGCGTTGCATTCCTCAATATTTTCATTATTGAGAAAATAAATATTCCGGATATCAATGTGAGGATAATCACCAATAAGAAAAATTGCCAAATCTCTACAATATCCCACAGCCTTCCAATAAGACCTGCGGCCAGATTTCCAATGGCAGTAGCCCCAAGCCAGCCACCCTGTGCCAGTCCACTGAACCGGGGTGGCGCTACCTTAGCTACAAAGGATATACCAATGGGGCTGATGAATAATTCAGCAATAGTGATTATGAAGTATGTTCCAATCAACCAATATGGACTCAGGCCGGTTACGTTTTGCAGGTGAAGGGCTGCAATCAGCATTACCCCAAAAGATAAAGCTGTGATGAACATTCCGATTCCCATTTTCTTTGGGGAAGAAGGTTCTTGTCCTCTGTTTCGCAACCAGTTGAAAAATCCAACTATTACAGGAGTAAGGAATACAATGAATAATGGATTAAATGATTGAAATAGCTGGGGTTCGATGATCGGGTTCGGATCAAAACCTGTATAAAAGTAATAAGCTATAGCTGTTCCTCCAACCAACAAGGCTCCACCTATTGCCCTTGTTTTTTGCCTGACTTTTCTGCGTACCAAATAGATCAGTCCGACAATGGCAGCCAATATAGGCAGCAGGGTTCGTAAATCAAAGAATAAGTAATTAAATGGGCTAACCTGGCTTTCTGTATAATCACGTGCAAATATGGTCAAAGTAAATCCGTTTTGATGAAATGCCATCCAGAAAAAAGCAACCGTCAGAAAAACAAGGCCAAGGGCAACTATTCTTTTCTTTTCTTCTTCTTTGGACATAGTAACAGTTGAATATTCTTTTCCTTCTTTCGCTGCTTTTTCTTTTGCTTGTTTTTCTGTATAATCTGCATACTGATAATATTTTTTGTACACCACAAATACAACAAGAGATATGATCATAGCGGCCGCTGCAACAGCGAATGCAGTGCTATACCCAACAGATAACGAAGAGTTGTAGGTACTGGCAAACTCACTGATTGAACCGCTAAACCCCATTTGTTGTTGAATCGACTGAATTTTTTCAGTATAATGCATTGTACCGCTGAAATTTCCCTGAACGGTACCTATCATTTTATCCAGAAACGGATGTGCCTTGTCATTAAGAATAGACAAATGGGGCATGCTGCTTTCATACTCAAAGCCTTTTTTCCCCAGTATACTATTTATTGCGCCTGTTGCTGCAAAAGGTGCGAAAAAAGCTCCGATGTTAATGCCCATGTAAAAGATGTTGAAAGCATTATCGCGTTTCGGAGCATATTCGGGGAAATCATACATCTTACCTACCAAAGCCTGAAGATTTCCTTTAAACAATCCGGTTCCCGCCGCCATGATAATCAGAGATAAAATAATGATCATCAGCTCAAATTGCATTGAAAAATATCCCTGTTCAAAAAAGCCGGGAACAGCTATGAGTATACTTCCTATAAAGGCAATTATGATGCCCCACAAGATTGTACGTCCGTATCCCCAGCGGTCTGCAATAATACCACCCACAATAGGTAAGAAATAGATTCCAAACAGAAAACCGCCGTAATAATCTCCTGCTTCACCTGCACTAAGGTTAAACCTTGCCTGAAGAAACAATACAAAAACTGATAACATGGTGTAATAGCTGAATCGCTCACCCATATTAGTAAAAAAAGCTACTATAAGTCCTTTCGGATGGCCTTTAAGCATAATGCATTGATTTTAAATTTAAAAATATACCTTTGGTCTGAATCATACTATGAAACAAATATATAAATCTTTTTTAAGTGACTCATTATATTATTTTGTTTTGATAATCAATATTGTGTCTGCTATTTGAATTTCCGGTTTCTTTTCTGCATCTTTCAAAAGTCCGGGATAATCTTATGATTGGTAACAAAGGCATAAAGTTTAAAATGTCATAAAAATTTTATAAGTTTTATAACATTTTTTTTCATGACTGATTTTTATATCCCGCATTTACTGATTATTTTTGTTAGTTATCGAAAATAATTTTCTTCTTCAGTGAAAATTATCCAATCGGTTCGCTTAAAGGTTTTTAAATAAATATAAGATGAAATTCAAATTTTTAACATACTCTACGATTGGCGTTTTGATGGCCTTGTTCTTTAGTCTGGGCTGTAAAACAGAACAGCAGGCTACTACGCGTGTATATAAAGTGGATACCGCCAACTCGCAGAAGATACAAAGCGGATTGGTTTATGGTTTGCCAAAAACCCAGCTGACCTTTCATGTGAATATGAAAAGAAATGTAGTGGTGCCAGGCCCTTATCATGAATATGGAGAAAAATTGCTCGGCTTGTCGAATGTGCCGCATAACGAGAAAATACAATGGGACATTGAGGATATAGATATAAAGGAAACCAGTGTGATTGATTACGATCATTTGTATGCTGTGGAACCCAGGGGAAGGTTAAAGATTGACTGGTCGAAATTTACACGTGAAGGATGGATAATTCCTCTAGATCGGGCTGAGAAGGAAAAAGAAATTTCTGATTTTTACAGTGAAAAGGATTATGGGAATGATTTGCTTTATAAGGATTTAAGTGTCAGGAAATTTATGGGTGAGGAAACGAAAACCGTTTATGAAAGGGTTTGGAAAGATTCTCTGTTTGCCCGCGTGCCTGTTGAAAAAACCGAGACTGTCCAAAAGGATAAACCTGCAAAAGCCCGTGAAGCTGCCAATTTTATTTTTATGATCAGGGAGAAGCGTTTTGAACTGATTTCTGGCATGGGAGACTATTACCCCGATGGGAAAGCACTTGAAACAGCCATAAACGAAATGAACCGTCTGGAAAGCAAATATCTTGACCTTTTTACAGGAAAACGGATCACTGATAGCCTTCAGTTTACATTAAAGATGACCCCGGACAGCATCAAACCCGAAGAACCGACAATGCTGTTTCGGTTTTCGGAGGAGGATGGAATTTTACAGCCCGGCCAAAATGAAGGAACCCCGGTATGGCTTGAGTTAAGCCTTTCTGAAGATATAGAGAAAATACGTAGCGCTCTACAGGATAGGTTTACTACATCACAGGACCCGGCTTTTCATTACAGGGTTCCCGTAAACGGGGAGCTGAGATTGAAATACGGCGAAAAATTAATGGCTAAAAAATATCTGCAACTTCATCAGTTTGGTCCGGTTATCCAGATTCCCCAAAATTTCCTTATGGATTCCAAAATCATAGATTTTTTCCCGGAAAAACTCAAGGATTAACCTTACAGTTAGTACCTTACCGGTCAAATTCTTGCTTTTTTTGGCAAAACTTGCCCGGTAAGGTACTGCCAATTGTTTTTGAGGCCATGCTAATCTATATGGGAGTGAATCCTTTATGGTTCTCTCCGTCTGGTTCTTCTTATCTTTTTATTCTGGCATGATACACAGGTAACCCTGTCAATATGGACCTCATATCAGTTTAAGGGGAGAATTTGTCTCAAGCGAAAGGTGGAGGAAGCATCGTGCAGGTTACATGTCTTTATGCACTTCTGGAGCGATCCATCCGGAAGCTGGAATACTTCAACAATTTAGTCCGTTTCTGCTATTCAGTAGAACCAACAGGATATGTTTTACAAAAGGTTCTGTAATATAACTAAAAAATAGTCAGCGGATTAATTTCTAATATCAATATCCTGTTAAAATCTATATTTTGAAAGCACCATACCTGACGCGATTTTTTTCTTACATTTAACCCGTTTTTCCCAAATGTTTAATATCAAATCGTATTGAATATGGCAGATCAACAGCTTAACTACAAACCTTTCGTTTCGTCGGAAACCCGTATGGCAGAAATGACCCTTCGGGGAGTGCTTATTGGAGTGGTTTTATCCATTGTTCTTGGTGCGGCAAATGCTTATCTAGGCTTGAAAGCCGGCATGACCATTGCGGCAACCTATCCGGCAGCCGTCATCGGCATGGCCATTCTAAGGGCATTAAAAGGAACCATTCTTGAAGAGAACTTTACAAGGAGTATAGGTTCTGTAGGGGAGTCCGTAGCCGCCGGTGCCATTTTTACTTTACCGGCCTTTTATATCAGTGGTATATGGCCTGACTTTTACACCGTCGGCCACTATGTCATTTCGGTACTGATTATGATTACCGGTGGTATGCTGGGAATCTTATTTATTGCATTGATTCGTCGGGTTATGGCAAATGATGCCTCATTGCCTTTTCCTGAATCTATTGCTGCCGCTGAGATTCATAAAACCGGTCAAACCGGTGCCGGATCAAAATACCTTTTTTGGGCAATGGGATTGGGAGGTTTGATTAAAGCCCTGGGAGAGTTCCGTTTATTTATGCCGGTATGGGAGAAATTTGTGCAATTTAAAACTCAGTTTATAACCGGGGCCGGGGAGGCCATTAAGGCCAAAGGAGGAATTCTCCTTGGTTCGCCGGGTCTAAGGCCTGCTTATATTGGGGTAGGGTATATTATCGGCCCCCGCCTGGCTTCTTTGAATTTTAGTGGGGGAGTCATTGCATGGGGCCTTTTAACGCCTATTATTTTTTATTTTATTGGCCCCCATATCGACATGCAAGCCTGGGCTCAGTATCTGGTGGACCAGAATCTGGCAACCAATATGAATGAAGCCATGGCGCAGGTGAAAGACCCGATCTTCCAGGTAAATGAGACATGGAAAGCCATTGTCCGTCCCATTGCCATTGGAGGAATGTTGGTGGGAACCTTCTATACCCTCTATGGCATGCGTAAGAGTTTGGCAAGTGCTATCAAACGTTCTATTCAGGATCTTAAGGAAACTGCCAGAGGAGTTTCCTCCACCGAAAGGGTTGAGAAAGACCTTAATTTCGGCTGGATCATGGCCGGGATCATTACGGCAGCAATAGCTACTTTCCTGATTACAAAATTTGTGTTTTATGCCGATTATACTTCTGCCATCATTGCAACCTTGGTGATGATTGTGTTTGGATTTTTCTTTGCAGCGGTTTCCGGTTATCTTGTAGGTATTATCGGGTCAAGTTCGAATCCGGTCAGCGGTTTGACCATATCAACCGTTGTAGTTACCGCCCTGTTGATGCTCATACTTGGTGCCAGTGGAGAAAGCGGGGTGGCCACCGTGTTGGCTGTAGCCGCCATTATTTGTGTGTCAGCAGCCGTGGCCGGAGAAATGTTACAGGATCTCAAAGCCGGTCATGTGCTCGGAGGAACACCCTGGCGGATGGAGATCGGCGATCTGATCGGACTCGTAGCTTCTGCAGCAGTAATGTTCATTCCTTTATTCATTCTTCATGCCGGAGATATTGAAACCGGTAAACAGCTCGGATATGAAGGAGGTTTTGGTAGTCAGGAACTGCCTGCACCGCAGGCCAGTCTGATGGCTGTGCTCTCCAAAGGCATTATCGGCGGTGAAATGGCATGGGCTCTTATCGTTGTGGGTATACTAATGGGTGTAGGTTTTATTTTGATGCGGGTGCAAAGTCCTATGATTGTGGCTGTTGGTATGTATCTTCCCCTCGAAACCACCTTTGCTATATTCATTGGAGGTATGATAAAGGGAATTATGCAGAATTATCAAAGAAAGAGGCAATTCGGGGAAAAAAGGAAAAATAAGGCTGAAAATATCGGTCTGCTTCTTGCTTCCGGTTTGATAGCCGGGGAAGCATTGATTGGGCTGCTTTTTGCTGGTTTAGCCTTCGGACAGATCGAGATATGGAGGTTTGCTCATCCATCTTTCCTTACCAGCATAGCAATATTTGTTGTTCTGGGTCTTATTCTTGTCAGAATTCCAATGAGACGGTCTAAAGCCGATGATGTGCCTGAATCACTGTAATGATAAAAACTGAGGGAGGATTAATAAAAACCGCTCGTACTACCCGGGCGGTTTTTATTATAAGCCAAAAGAAGCTATCAATTAAAATGTTTGTTTTGAATGGATTACGAACAATCAAAAAGTTGAGCACAAACGAAGTAATTTTTTTAATTTTGAAATCGAAGCAAATATTAGGAAAGATATGGGATTGAACTTTTTTCAGCGCAGGAAGATTCTTAAAAGAATTAACCGTTTGGAATTGCATCCTGTTCGCCTGCATGAGCATCAATTTACCAAAGATGGGAATGTTTGCCTGATTGTGCCCAAATTTAAAAAGCGCTGGATGCGGGATATATTAATTCCACCCCGCCGAAAAGAGCATTTTACCATATATCTGGATGAGCTGGGTTCAGTAACCTGGCTGGAGATTGACGGAGAAAAAAATGTACGGCAGATTTGCGATAAACTGAAGGAAAAGCTGGGAGATAAGATCAAGCCACACCATGAAGTGGAGGACAGAGTGACCAAATTCCTTTCTCAGCTTTACGAACAACGCTATATAACATTTAGGGAATTAGAAACAGAAAATGCCAAATCATAAAATACCGGAGGAAAAAATATGAGCGAAATCAGTAATTTAGACCCCAACCCCCTGTGGGAAAACTTTTATAAACTTACTCAGATTCCAAGGCCCTCAAAAAAAGAAGGCAAGGTCGTTGAATTCATAGAACAATTCGGGAATGATCTCGGACTTGAAACCATAAAAGACGAGGTGGGTAATGTGATCATAAAAAAACCGGCTACACCCGGATATGAAAATAAAAAACCGGTGGTTCTCCAGGGCCATTTGGATATGGTACCGCAAAGCGAGGGGAATTTCGATTTCCAAAATCAGCCCATAGAGGCTTATGTTGACGGAGAATGGGTTACTGCTGACGGAACCACTCTGGGAGCAGATAACGGCATTGGTGTAGCTGCCGCCATGACTGTTTTGCAATCGAAAGATATGGAGCATGGACCCATTGAAGCCCTGTTTACAGTGGATGAAGAAACCGGAATGACCGGAGCCAGCTCTCTTAAACCCGGGTTGTTGAACGCTGAGATTTTGATCAACATGGACTCGGAAGATGAAGGTGAGCTTTATATCGGTTGTGCCGGAGGATTGGAGACCATCGCCAGATTTTACTATAAGAAAGAAACATTGCCTGCCGATATCACTGCATATGAAGTTGTGGTAAAGGGTTTAAAGGGCGGTCATTCAGGCCTGGATATACAATTGCAACGAGGCAATGCCAATAAGATACTCAACCGTATTCTGTGGTATGGTAGTGAAAGACTGGATGTCCGGATAGCCTATATCCAGTCAGGGAGTCTGAGAAATGCCATTCCCCGCGAAGGTAAGGCAGTGGTGATTGTTCCCAATGCTCAGTTCGGCGAATTCAGGGAGTATTTCAATGATGTCACTGAGGCGGTAAAAAATGAACTCTCCCGGGTGGATCCGGATATCCAGGTCGAGCTTAACCAAACGGATAAACCGGATTTTATAATAGATAAAAAAACGCAGGATAATCTGATAAGGGCAATTTATGGCTGCCCGCACGGTGTTATGAGGATGAGTGATGCGATGGAGGGCCTCGTGGATACTTCCACCAATCTGGCAGTTGTTCAATCCTGTGAGCGTTCGGTATTTGTCCAGACCCTTCAAAGAAGCTCTGTAGATTCATCCAAGGAGGATCTCGGGAATATGATACGATGCGTGTTTGAGCTGGGAGGTGCCGAGGTATTGCACGAAGGGAGCTATCCCGGATGGAAACCAAATCCCGATTCTCCCATTCTGAAAACCATGAAAGAAGTATATAATAATAAATTCGGTAAAGTTCCCGAGGTAAGAGCCATTCATGCGGGGCTGGAAACAGGCATTATCAGCCAGGCCTATCCGCACCTGGATATGATATCATTTGGCCCGACCATTAGTTATCCACATTCTCCGGGAGAGAAAGTCAATATAAAGACTGTAAAGAAATTCTGGGATTTTCTGGTAGAAACCCTGAAAAGCATTCCTGAGAAATAAGATCATTATTTATAGCATTCGAAACTTCTTGAAATAAACAACCTGTCAGTTTCTTCACCCTGGCAGGTTGTATAACTTGAATGGTCTATGGAAAGATTTGCTGAAGCTTACACCTTCTTATCCGCCTTTAGTAATACGGATTCCCGTCATTTCGTAAAGGACTTGATGAAGAAGAACTATGCCGGGGCAGTGCTCGGTCATCATCCGGTTCCGGAACAGTTAAACCGGAATGAGGTAGAGAAAAAATGCAGTGTATTTGTGGATCGGATTTTTGAGGAGATCAATGCGCTTGCAGATCCCCGTGATTTATTCCCCCTGTTCAATAGATTATCCCGGAATAGTAAGGAGGGACAAGATATTTGGTTCGATGAATTCCTTGAAGCTTATGAAAATTACAAGCACCGCAGAAAGTTGGAAAACCGTTATCAACAATTGAGGCCTTTTATTTATGGTCCCTCTTATTGTGATGTGGGTTGCGGAGGAGGCGATCTGGTGGCTTATATGAAAGAGCATCATCCGGGTGTGGAAGAAGCAGCAGGGATTGATGTATTGGATTGGCGGAGCCATACGGTGAAAGATATCATTGATTTTCAGATGCTGGATTTGACCCGCCCCCGCGCTACAAGCAGTAAAGCCTATGATACGGTTACTTGCCTGGCTGTATTACATCATATTGACAATCAAAAGGGGGAACTTGAATATTTTCTGCATAATCTCAAGAGCGCCATAAAGCCGGATGGGAGGCTGGTTGTGGAGGAGGATGTTATCTTGCCTGAAGAGGAGATCAATTCCAGTCAGACCATCAAAGATAAGATCGATCAGAAAAGAATCCGGCAGCCAATTTTTGACAGGTTTCTGCAATTCGACATGCAGACTCAGCGGGACATTATCACCCTAATCGACTTTTTGTCCAATTCAATTTTGGTAGGAGTACCTGATATGTCTTTTCCATGTAATTTCCAGACCCTGGACGGGTGGAGGGTGCTTTTTGAAGACAAAGGCTTTACCATAGATGAAATTAAAGTAGAGGGCTTTGTGCCCCACCGTTTCAACCAGTCCTCCCACGTTATTTTTGTATTGAGAAAATAATGGCTTGCGAATAACGGCGAATAAACTTCACTTCCCGATTAACCAGCGGGACAGGCTGTTTGCTCTTATGCTATCACTTCTAAAAGTTTTGTTTTTTTAGCAAAGTTTTGCTGCAATTTAAATTCTAAAATTTGGCAGGCCTTTCTTTGGGCCGGACATAAAAGTTATTTTGGTTAATATTCTTGAACCACATACCTGCCCGCTGGCAGGCGGGGCCACATAGTTCACATAGACTAACACATAGAAAAAAATATTCTTTTATTTTTGAATGGTTTGGATTTGCCTACCGCGTAAGTTTTTTGTATTTGATCCGCTTAGGTATAATTTCTCCACCTACCCGTTTCCTGAGGTTTTCCTCATATTCACTAAATGTCCCTTCGAAAAAGCGGACTGAAGAATTTCCCTCGAAAGCAAGAATATGGGTGCATATCCTGTCAAGAAACCAGCGGTCGTGGGATATGACCATAGCACAGCCGGCAAAATTCTCGATCCCTTCTTCCAGTGCTCGTAATGTGTTTACATCAAGATCGTTGGTGGGTTCGTCAAGCATCAACACATTGGCTTCGGTTTTCAGCGTCATGGCCAAGTGCAGCCTGTTCCGCTCACCTCCCGAGAGTACGCCCACTTTTTTCTGCTGATCGGGTCCGGTAAAGTTGAAGCGGCTTACATAGGCCCTGGCATTAATGGATTGTCCTCCTATTTCGATTTTATCCTGCCCTCCGCTGATCACTTCGTACACTGTTTTTTCCGGATCGATGTCAGCGTGTTCCTGATCCACATAGCCTAATTTGACGGTATCACCAATGTTTAGCTCGCCAAGGTCCGGTTGTTCTTCTCCGAGGATCATCCTGAACAGGGTTGTTTTGCCAGCTCCGTTGGGTCCGATGATTCCCACTATCCCGGCCTGGGGGAGATTAAAATTCATGTTTTCAAACAACAACTTTCCTTCATAGGCTTTTGACAAATCAATCGCTTCAATGACTTCTTTACCCAGACGTGGACCATTGGGTATGGGTATTTCTACCTTTGCTTCCTTTTGCCGGATGTCCTCGTTAAGCAGATTCTCGTAATTGTTTAAACGTGCTTTCCCTTTGCTTTGGCGACCTTTCGCTCCTTTCTTTATCCATTCCAGTTCGCGCTGTAGGGATTTCTGCCGTTTGCTTTCCTGTTTTTCTTCTTCACCCAGCCGGTTGATTTTTTGTTCCAGCCATTCTGAATAGTTTCCCCGGAAAGGGATGCCTTCTCCACGGTTGAGCTCAAGGATCCATCCGGCTATGTTATCCAGGAAATAACGGTCGTGGGTGACGGCTATAACAGTTCCCTGATATTGTTGAAGGTGCCGTTCCAGCCAGTGCACCGACTCAGCATCCAGATGATTGGTAGGCTCATCCAATAACAGTATATCCGGTTCCTGCAAAAGCAGCCGGCATAAAGCAACCCTTCTTTTTTCACCACCTGAGATTACACTGATGGGCGTATTGCCTTCAGGGGTGCGAAGCGCGTCCATTGCAAGCTGTAGTTTGGAGTCGAGGTCCCATGCATCCCTTTGCTCAATTTTCTCCTGAACCTTACTCTGTTTTTCTATAAGCTTGTTCATTTTATCCGGATCGTTCATGATTTCTTCATCCATGAACTGATTGCTTAGCTCTTCATATTCTTTCAGCAGATCAGCGGATTCCTTAGCACCTTCTTTAACTGCCTCTTCAACGGTTTTGTTCTCGTCCAGCCTGGGTTCCTGGGGTAAATATCCTACAGAATAGCCCGGGGAGAAAGCCACCTCACCTTCGTATTCCTGATCGAGTCCGGCAATTATGCTTAGAACCGTCGATTTTCCTGCACCATTCAATCCCAGTATACCGATTTTGGCTCCGTAAAAGAAGGAAAGGTAAATTTTCTTTAATATTTGTTTTCCCTTTGGGGTGTAC
>JBKGZA010000099.1:0-11716 GCA_046545815.1 Bacteroidales bacterium | reverse complement strand
TATGTTAACCACAATCGAATGCCAACTGAATGATAACAGAATTAACCACTGAATGTACAACAATGACTTTTATATTTCTCTGAAACTTGTGGCTACACATCACTGCATACTGTCTTCCTACTGACAATAAAGCTTAATTATGTTATAGGCTTCTTCCATGCCCTGTTCACCTGCTTTGCTGAGATCGATGCATCCCTTTGTGGTCTGTTGGAGATAAATGTAGGTCAAACCACGGTTGAAATAGCCCGGTGAGAATTCCGAATCCAGAAAAACCGACTTGTCGAAGTCGTTGATGGCTCCTTCGTAGTTTTTGCTCTCAATTTTTGTGTTGGCCCGGTTGTAATAGGTATAAACAAATTTGGGGGCCAACTGAACCGATCTGTTGTAATCCTGAATTACCTTGTTGTAGTCGTGAAAAGTCACTTCCCTGCTGATGGGTTCCACAAGCTGATTGTTCATGTCGATGTTGACGTTCCGCGTGTCGTCTTCGATCATTTTGATGTAGTGGATCATTTTGTATCTTATATTGGCTCTGAGGAAATGGATCAGGAATCGGTTATCCGTATGTTTTTGTGCAAGGGAGAGGTCATTCAATGCTCCATTGTAATTTTTGCTGTGTTCTTTCAGAAGGGCTCTTTTCAGGATGTATTTTCCTTCACCCGGATATCTTTCAATGCTGTCGGTTACTTTTTCAATTTCATCAAGATAAAAATCCCTGGATTGGGTATCCTTGCGGTCCATTCCAAATATGAAATGTTTGTCGAGATATTCCAGTTCTTCAGTGATTAAAGAATCCCCCAGATATTGCCTGAGGTTTTCAGTGAGGTTTTTATCGTTTTCCCGGCTGTAGTACAATGAGAAGATATTACGGGGTTCTATGGATTCCTGTATGTTTCCGAAGTGCCGGGGCAGGTTACGGCTTCCCTGCAGGGAGATCAGACGTCTGAAGTTTTCAGTGGTATCGGCAAAATTGATCCTTTCCAGCCGGTTGTCCTGATAGGCTTGTGCGATTTGTTTGGCTTTTTCCCGATCTTTCATGGCTCCCTGGTAATCCTCCAGTTGTCTGCGGGCTATTGATCGGTTGATGTAAGCCTTGGCAAAATTTGGATAGAATCGGATGGCCATGGTAAAATCCCGGACGGCTTTGCCGTATTCTTCACGCTCCATTCGGAGAAGGCCCCGGTTGAAATAGGTAAGGATGTTCTGGGGATTGTATTGCAGCACCTTGTCATAATCTTCGATGGCTTCGTCATAGGCTCCGATCTCTGAATTAAGCAGCGCCCTGTTATAGTAGGCCAGTGCATTGGCGGGTTCGATTTTAATCACATGGTCGAGGTCCTGCAGGGCTTGCTTGTAGTGGTTGAACTGATAATGGGTGAGTGACCGGTGGATCAGTGCCTGTGAATTGTTGGGCTCAAAATGGAGCGCCCGTTCAAAATCCCCGAGTGCTTTGGTGTATTTTTCGGTTTGATGGTATATCCTGCCCCTTGTAACATACGCATTGGTGAACGTGGAATCAGTTTGAATCGCCCTGGAAAGGTCCTGAAGGGTGGCTGTGGTATCATTCAGGTTGAGCTTGCTTAAAGCCCGGTAATAATAGGCTCTTTTTATGTTCTTGTCTCTGTCCAGGGCTGTATTGAAGTCCTGTATGGCTTCCCGGAATTTTTCAAGTCGTAATTTACAGAAGCCTCTCTGTACGAATAGTTCGGGCTGCCCCGTAACAAAGCGGAGGGTGTTGTTGAAATCTTCAATGGCTCCCTGAAAGTTATAAAGCTGAATGCGTGACATTCCCCGGTAATAATAAGCTTCTACCGCATTGGTTTTGGCTTCAATGGCTTGAGAATAATCCCTTTCGGCTCCATAATAATCCTGGAGATTGTATTTGGCAGTGCCTCTTAAAAAATAGGCGTCGGAATGGGAAGGCCTGTATTCGATTACCGTATTGAAAGTTTTAATGGCCTGGGAATACCTGTAATGATAAAGCTGCTCCCTGCCTTTCCGGATATAATAATCCATATTAAGCTGGCTCAGTGTGGTAAGGGGCAGCAGTAGAAAGAGGAAAATGCATTTGATATTCAGTATTTTCATCTTCTTGTTCTCTGAGACACCAGATGAAGGTTTGTTCTGGTTTTTTGTACAACGGTTATCACTAAGGTTCATAAATCAACCGGAGAACCCGGGATAATTGCTCTTCATCCGTATGATCAAATGAATTCAGCGATTTGCTGTCAATATCGAGCACCCCGAGGATTTTACCGTTGAGGTTTTTTAATGGAACAACGATTTCTGATCTGGAACGTGAATCGCAGGCAATATGCCCGGGAAATTGCTCAACATCCGGAACAATAACTGCTTTTTCCCGTTCTATACCAGTCCAGCAGACTCCCATGCCTTTTTCCAGCTCCTGACAAGCTACAGGACCCTGATAAGGCCCCACAATAAGCCTCTCATTTTTGAGCAAATAGAAACCCGTCCAGAAAAAATTCTCCATCTTATGATGCAGAACGGCAATTAAAGTGGACATCCTTGCCAGGGTGTCGTCGCTTTCGGGCAGAAGTTCCGCGAGTTGGGCGTATATTCTTTGATACCGTTTTTGCTTTTTTGTTTGATCCATATTGATAACCATTGGACTTAATCGGGTTTTCAAAACTAATTAATTTTTGTAGAAACAAAAAGATATTCCATTTGTCTAAAAAAAATTCACGCTTGTCAAAAATGCATGAAGGATTCATCAATCCTGTTGTTTTCGTATTGTTCTAATTATTAATTTTGAAAAAAGAGATTTGTTTTTGGTTTCCTCTAAAAAATAAGAAACGCTGACTATAATTTTTACGTTCCTTAAAGTGAATTTTCATTGAATAATTAAATGACTTTGACTTATGACACATATTGGTCTTAAAAAGCTATATAAGGAAATTGAAAATGTTCCCGGACAGGAATATGTAAAAATACCTGCCACACAGCGTACTCCTGAAATTCTGCTGGACAGGACAGGAACGGAGGCAGAGGTACATTTTCTGGGAAGGTCTCTGCCGGATGACGCCAGGGGCTTTTATAATCCGATCCTTCAGTGGATTGATGAATATTTTTCACAACCTCATCCAAAGACCTTTATCCGTTTCAAACTGGAATATTTTAATACCAGTTCTTCCAAAATGCTGTTGCAAATTATCAAGAAGCTGGAAAAGCTGGAAAACCATAACAAGAATGTGGCAGTAGAATGGTGCTATATGGAAGATGACGAAGATATTCTGGAGTCGGGCCGCACTTTCCAGGAACTGACCAGTATTCCGTTTAATTTTGTTTCTTACCAGTAATTTGGCTATATAACCGGTGTTTTAATTATATTCTTCTCTTATCGGTGCATTTGGTCCCTGAATATTTTCAGGTGATCAGATGTTTCTCTTATCAGGCGCTGAACTTCAAGACCGTGTTCCAGTCCGGGCAAAAAAGCTTTGGGATCATTTCCGGTGAGAAATACATAATGTGCGTGTTTTAGAGAACGCAGCCAGCCTCCGGGCACATGCCTTGAGGGAAACCCCGTCACCGGCTCAAAGTTGCTTCCGGTAAAAACTGTGGTCCATTGATTTTCACTTTCCAGGCAATATTCAAACCGGTCAGGATAATAGGAGTTGTACCGCAATGCCCCTTTTTCGCAGTACATATCAAAAGACAGCACATCGCCCATGCCGGCACTGATGCGGCTGGCAGAAAGGTTGCCTACTGCTGCGGTTGTATTATCGTAAAGGGATATTTCGCTGTATAGGTCTGAATCTTCAGGAACATCCGGGAAAGTTCCTCCCTGGAGCGCATTTGTAATGCTAAGCGAATCTCCCATAAAGGCAACGAGCATGCTAATGGCATGTGAACCCAGGTCGGCCATGGCACCACCGTCGGGAGCCGGAGTAAGCCTGCTTCTTCGTTTCTCTCTGTAGCTTTTCTTCAGATAATCGGTATGTTTATAGGTGAAGGAGAAATGCACCGGCTGGCCAAGCTCTTGTTTGTTCCAGAAATCTAAAGCCTTACGGACAGGAGAGGAGAAAAGAAACTGAAAGCCAACCTGGATTTTTTTATCTGAACCGGCTGAGTGAAGCCATTCGGCTGTTTTTTTCTCCTCCTCTTTGGTTGAACAGATGGGTTTTTCAAGATATATCCTTTCTACTCCTTCCATCTGGAGGACCCCTTCAAGATGGGTGTAATGCTGATTGTTCGGGCTGAGAATAAACACGGTATTGATTTCGGGATCGTTGATAAAAGATTCAAAATTAATCGCCTTATCAAAACCATAATTTTTTGCAAATTCAGAACGGCTAGACTCCCTGGCTGAGGTTACGGCTTTTAATTCGATGGCAGGAGCATCGGGATAGTAGAATTTTAGCGCCTGCAGAGTAAAGGCATGTGCTTTGGCTATGCCTCCGGCTCCTATGAATCCGGCTTTGATGGTTTGCATTTTTTTACCCATTTGTTGATTTGTAATGTGTGATTCACCTTCATTGTTGTGTTTTGATAATTCCCTTTTTGTTATCTATTGCAAAGGTATGGTGTTGCTCCTTAACGGCAAAGGGAAAGGCCGGCTTTAAATAAATAAGCTGAGCAGCAACACCATGATAAAGCCGGTAATGGAAATGATGGTTTCCATCACCGTCCATGACTTCAGTGTTTGTTTTTCATCCATCCCGAGATATTTACCTACCAGCCAGAAGCCGCTGTCGTTGACATGGGAGAGGATGGTGGCTCCCGAGGCGATAGAAAGCACCACCAAAGCGGTCTGCATCTGGGAAAGATCAAAGACAGGCAGGACCGGTGCCATAATGCCTGCTGCCGTTATCATAGAGACGGTGTTTGAGCCCTGTGTAATGCGAACAATCACAGCCAGCAAATATGCCAGCACAATCGGTGGCATACTTGAATTTTGCATGTTTTCAGCCACCATTTCACCAACGCCGCTATCGATGAGTACCTGTTTAAAAACTCCGCCGGCACCGGTAACCAGGATAATCAATCCGGCCGGCCCCAGTGCCTTACCCGAAAGCTGGGAAAGTTTTGCCTTGCTGAAGCCTTTTTTGTACCCCAATACATAAAGGGCAAGTAATGTAGCGATTGTAAGCGCGGTGAACGGATGGCCGATCAGTGCAAAAACCTGGTACACGTTCTCACTGATCATGATGTCATTTTTGTAGAGGATTTCCGTAACAGAATGGATGATGATCAAAACCAGAGGCAATGCTATAATGAGCACTACTGTCCTGAAAGAAGGATAAATTTCCGGTTTATCTTCATCTTTATCGTCCGTGAAATAGTCCGGTGGGCTTAGTTGGATTTTCTTACTGATGTATTTTCCAAAAATCGGTCCCGCAATAATGGCGGCAG
This sequence comes from Bacteroidales bacterium, assembly GCA_046545815.1. GTDB lineage: Bacteria > Bacteroidota > Bacteroidia > Bacteroidales > UBA12077 > JAGXLC01. The sequence goes on along the minus strand of JBKGZA010000099.1, from coordinate 6,346 downwards.
GAATACCGACAATAATACCAAAAATGATGATCCATCCAAGCTGGGCATCCAGAATTTGTGCTACTGCAACCGGGCCGGGCGTAGGCGGTATGAATGCATGAGTCACAGCCAAACCTGCCAGCAAGGGTATTCCATACAATAAAAGCGAACGTTTTGTTTCCCGACCCAACGCATATATGATCGGGATTAGAATAACAAAACCCACATCCAGAAATACGGGTATGGCAATAATAAAACCAGTGAATACCAGTGCCCAGGAGGCCTTTTCCCATCCGAATTTTTTCAGCATATAATGTGCTATGGATTCGGCTCCACCCGAAGCTTCCAAAAGCTGTCCGAAAATCGCCCCCAGTCCAACGACGGTGGCAACAAATCCCAGCGTACTGGCCATGCCTTCTTCAATACTTTCGATAATAGAAGTGAACTCCATGCCTGTTATCAGGCCGACAATGATACTTGTGAGTAGCAAAGAAAGAAAGGCATGAATTTTTAATTTGAGTACGAGAAACAGCAGTATCAATATTGCTGCGACTACACTAATGACCAGATATGTTTCGCTCATAATCTATAATTTGGTTTATTTACCTGATTTTACATATTGTTATTCAGCTTTTAAAGGGAAGGGTACCGCACCGTTGTTGCGTGTTGACCGATATATCGCAGTAAAAAGTTCTACGGTTATTCTGCCTTCTTTGCCCGGCAATATGGGCTCGCGGTTGTTCACGATGGCCTGGCAGAAATCTTCATTCTGCATCTGAATGTAATATTCCGCAGGATTGATGCTGTTAAAAAAGGCTTCATCCTGTTGTTTCCATTGGTCCAGCTGGTCCTCTTCACCCGGAACCGTCCAGATATCATTCACAGGGGTTTCCTGTATGTTGGTTGACCCGGCAATAAACATGGCGCCTCCTTCAGTTTGTGCACCCACTGTGGCTCCGTTGGTGCCGTTAATGTGCACTTTGCCGTAGATACCCGGTTTCTGGGAATTGCTCACCAAAATGTTACCAATGGCATTGTTTTTAAATTTTACAACAGCCAGGGCGGTGTCTTCTACTTCAATATAGGGATGGTTAAGATTTCTCCAGGTTCCGTATACTTCCTCAATGTCTCCCATGAACCATTGAAAAAGGTCGAGCTGGTGGGGGGACTGATTGACCAGCACGCCACCCCCCTCCTGATCCCAGGTTCCGCGCCATGCATCGCTGTCGTAATACGCTTTGTCGCGCCAGCCATACATGATCACATTACCGAGGGCGGGTTCTCCTATTTTTCCTGCATCAATGGCTTGTCTCATCCGTTTTACCGGTTCATAAAACCGCCGCTGACTGACTACGCCCAGGGTGATTCCATGTTTATCGGCTGCTTCCAGCATGGCATCACAGTCTTCCAGAGACGAGGCCATGGGTTTTTCAATCAGTGAATGCACACCCAATCCGGCACCTTCTATTACCGGTCCGGCATGATAGGGGTGTGGTGTACAGATCACCAGCACCTCAATCCCTTCGTTTTTGATCATCCTGGTCAGATCATTGTAAGGCTTAACCTGATATTGAGCGGCAAAGGATTCGGCTTTTTCCATGGTACGGCTGTAGGCCGCAGTAAATTCAGAATGTTCGGCATTTGTAAGGCCCTTTGCATGAAGATGGGCCACTTTGCCACAGCCGACAATGGCAGTTTTTACTTTACTCATAGCTTTCGTTTTTTATGTTATCCTTCGGGTTTCAATATGACCTTAATCAGGTCACTTTCATTGTTATTAAGTTTGTCGAACCATTGCGCACCCTCGGACAAGGGAGCTTCCACACTGAGCATCGGACGAATGTCAATCTGTTTTCTGGAGAGCATATCCAGTACCGCAGGATACTCTCCGCATATGGCACAGCTTCCCTGAAGTCTTTTCTGGTGGGTGACGACATGTTGCATGGGAAACTGGGTTTCAGGTGTCACATTGCCTACCAGGGTTACGGTTCCTCCCCGCCTGACTGCAGAAATGGCCTGCTGCAGTGTGGATGAGATGCCTACTGCCTCAAATGCCACATCAGCACCCCGGTTGTGTGTTAAATTCAGGATTACTTCCTGCACATTGTTTTTTTTGGGGTGAATGTTATGGGTAGCCCCGGTTTGCTTTGCCGCCTCGAGTTTTTTATCCGAAAGGTCGATGGCAATAATTTTACCAAAACCTTTATCTTTAGCGATTTGAATGATTGAAAGGCCGATCATGCCTGTTCCGACCACCACAGCTGTATCGTTCAGGGCCACGGGGGTCAGTTCAACAGCATGGGCGCCAACGGCCAGAGGCTCAACCATGGCGGCTTCGGTAAACGATACGCCTTCAGGTAACTTATGAAGGATGTGGTAAGGGACTTTTACATAATCGGCCAAAGCACCGTCCAGCCGGTAATCTGCACAGGATACGCCAAGCACTTTACGCCCGTCGCTCAGGTTGTAGTAGCCACGGCGGCTATACCAGTCATCCAGTTTATAAACGGTGGAGTCAAAAGTTACTGCATCGCCTTTTTTCCAGCCCTGAACATTGCTCCCTGTTTCTTCAATTACACCGGATGCCTCATGACCCATGATAACCGGGGGCTTCCGACGCCCAGAGCTCCCATCCATTCCATGTACATCGCTGCCGCAAATTCCAACTGACTTAACCCGAATAAGCACTTCATCAGGGCCTATATTTGGTTCCGGCACGTCTTTGTAAGTTAGTTTATTGTAGTCTTCTAAAATGAGTGCTTTCATATTTTTTAGCCTTAAAAATAGGAAATTCTCTTCCAAACAAAAAAAATGATTTTATTGAATTGATATTTTTGAATTATGGCAATGGCACCCAGTGATAAGGTAGCGGTTTGAAATCTTTTCTGTTGATTCATGGAGGTTAGTGCAGGCAAATTTTTTAAAATTTCTTATTTTTAAACTTTATAAAAAGATAAATTTTCTAACGGTTAATTATCATGTATATAAGCTCAGATGATCACATAACCTATCTTTCCCGGGAAGATATCCATAAAATAACAAAAATTGCAAAATATCTTATAGACCGGATTCAGGTGCCTCAACTCGGTATATATAATGAAATTAGCCAGGAAGAACTTTGGTTCGATCTGATATTGAAGATTTGCGCTGTCGGCGGAGGAGATATGCTTTATGAGCTGAAAAAGGACGAATCCAGGTTGCAGGAGTTCAGGGAGCGTATTAGTCTGAGTACTTTATTGACAAAAGGAGAACTCCTTCAGGAATATATTGCAGGTATTTTGAAAGAATATAAGGCGACCCGTTTTTATAACAAACAGGCCTCGAAAATTGTTAATTTGCTGTCTAATCCAAAAGTAATTCACCGGGGTAATTTTGTATTGCTGAATGATATAGACCACCACGCATTGAGCTACAAAAAAATCCGCAATCTGCTTATGACCCGCAATCCATATTTTAAGCTGAAGAGTGCCTCCGAGTATATGATTGATGTTGGCCTGTCGATTGATGTGATTGGGTTGAACACCCAGGTAACCGATATGCTCCGGGAACATTATGAACTGCAGGTGGACCGGCATAAGCTCCAGAATACCAAATATCTTTATGAATCCGTCGAGGATGGGCTCCGGAGAGGATGTGAACAGGTGGGTATACCCCTTGCCTATCTGGACCGGATGCTTACTCATTTCAGCGAAAAAGACGCCATATCGTTTTTACTGGAGGATCTTTAGCACGGATATGTACCAATTTTTTGTCTTTATTTTAATAAGCATTGAGTAGAGCAGTAAAAGCACTGTTAAACTTTTGTCAGCTTTTCTTTTTGCGTATCAACATCAGCCCGTCGCGTATAGGAAGGATTACCTGTTCCAGGCCGCTGTCCCTTTTTATCTTTTCATTGAACCGGTGGATGCCCAAGGTATGGGGATCGCTGGTATCGGTATCCACCACTTTGCCATCCCACAGCACATTATCGGCCAGCAGGCATCCGCCCGGCCTGAGTTTTTCCCTGCAAAGCTCAAGATAATCGGGATATTCCCGTTTATCGGCATCAATGTAAATGAGGTCGAACGAACCGGAAAGTTGTCTGATAATTTCCAGCGCATCGCCTATATGGAGATTTATACGGTTGCCCAGATCCGAGCGGTCCAGGTAATGTTGTATAAAATCTTTCAGTTCGTCATTCACTTCGATGGTATGGAGTGTACCTCCGGCCGCCAGGCCCCTGGCAAGACAGATGGCTGAATAGCCTGTATAGGTACCAATCTCAAGGATGCTTGAAGGCTGCAGCAGCTTGCTGAGCATCTCCAGTATCTTACCCTGTAGGTGTCCCGATAGCATTCTCGGGTGAAGCACTTTTTTGTGAGTCTCTCTGTAGAGCTCGGAGAGCAGTTCGTCTTGTTCGCCTGAATGCTCGAGAATATACTGTTCTATATCCGAAGGTATATCAAACATGGTTTATTTGTAGATTAATGTGGTTAGTCTTTCGGGGTCCAGTACCTCATTGGCTGTTTTTCTCAGATCATCAGCGGTAATCCGGTTTATTCTGTGCCTGATCTCTTCAAGCGAATTTATCCGGTTCAGCATCAGGTAGCTTTTTCCATGCGCCAACATGTTTGATACGGGGTTTTCAGAGCCGATGGCAAGCTGGCCAAAAAGCTGTCTTTTGGCCTTGCTCAGTTGTATTTTGCCCAGTTTGGTGGTGCGCAGCCGCTTGAATTCCCTGTTGATGTGGCGGAAGGTCTTGTCCACACGGCTTTTTTCGGTGCCGAAATACACGGTAAAAAGCCCTGTATCGGAGAATGGCGTATAGCTGGATTCAATATTGTAAACATATCCCATCTTTTCCCTCAAAAGCATGTTGAGGCGGGAAGTGAGCCCCGGACCGGCGATGATGTTATCCAGAAGGGCCATGACGATCTTTTTGTGATGGTGCATGTCATAAGTCACATTGCCGAGCATGCAGTGGGCTTGATTGGTGTTGGTGTTTATAATGCGTTTCTTTGGTGTATAGCCTTTGAAGGGTTGGCGGCAGCCGGTGGGGGGCTTGTCAGGCACTGTACCGAAATGCTTTTCTACCAGCCTCACCAGTTTGGGAAAAGGAATGTTGCCCAACGAAGTGATCACCATCTGTGAGGGGTGGTAATTGCGGTCGACAAAGCGCCGGAAGTCTTCCGCGCGGAAACGGTTCAGCAGTTCGGGCGTTCCCAGGATGTTTTTGCCAAGGGGCTGCCCGGCGAAGACCAGCTCCTCAAAATCATCGTAGATCGATTCTGAGGGGTTGTCCTTGTAGAAATTGATCTCGTCGAGGATGACATTCTTCTCCCGTTTGATCTCCTGGCCGGGAAAAACCGAATTGAAGGTGATGTCGGCCATCAGCTCCAGCGCCCTTTCGTAGTCGTTTTTAAGGAAGGAGGTATGGATGCATGTATCCTCCTTGGTGGTATAGGCGTTCATCTCGCCGCCCACGTCATCCATCCGGCTGAGTATATGAAAGGCCTTTCTTTTTCTGGTACCTTTAAAGAACAGATGTTCCACGAAGTGGGCAATGCCTTGTTCCCCTTCCAGTTCATCGCGCGATCCGGTGTTGATCATCAGGCCGCAGTGGGCCACCTCCGATTTATCAGGCAGATGAACGATGCGCAGACCGTTGGAAAGCTTGTGCGTATGATATTGCATGTTTTTCGTGGACTGATTTTACATTTATAATGATCTGGATGCGCCACAACCCTAAATATCCTTTTATTAGAATGGGTCAAAATTAAAAAAGATCGGAGGCTTATAATAATTTTTCGTTCATGGATTCCGTTGGAAAAGATGGCTTGGCGCCGGGGTTCATAGTATGTTGATGACATTTAAATAAACAAAAATTCCGCCCAAAAATTTTGTAAAAAAATATTTTTACTTACTTTTGCAATCGCTTGAAACGAATGGAGCCATAGCTCAGTCGGTAGAGCAACGGACTGAAAATCCGTGTGTCGGCGGTTCGATTCCGCCCGGTCCCACGTCTTATAAAGCCTTGCAAGTAACTTTATAGTATCCTTGCAGGGCTTTTTTATTCCAGGCGGCTGTGATGCGATGGCTCGGTGATCAGACGACGGCCTGTCGATACCTCGTTTCAGGTTCTAAAAGAATAGATTTAATTCGCTTTCTTTAACAGGTACATCCAATACTGCATCTCCCCTGAAGCAAAAGCTTTATAACGCTGTGTCCCTTTTGCTCCGGCAAATTCCTTAAAGCCGCCCTGCAAGAATTTCGGTATTAGCTTTTGTATTAACTCTTTCCGCCGGGCGTGATCAAGATCCAGAGCTTTAACAACATTTCCGGTAATATTTTCCTTGTTCAATATCTCGAAACCAGCCGTGTTCAGGTC
>JBKGZA010000098.1:0-11850 GCA_046545815.1 Bacteroidales bacterium | reverse complement strand
GTTATTACCAGACCGGCGAATCCAATAAGGCCAGTCAGGCCCTTTATGAAATAAAGGATGAAACGTCTACCTTTTCAACACCGGCCTTATATTATTATTCTCACATTGCCTATCAGGATGGAAATTATCAGACTGCACTGGAGGGCTTTCAGCAACTGACCGATAACAATACTTTTGCCTCCATTATGCCCTATTATATTACACAGATCTATTATCTGCAGGAAAAATATGAAGCGGTCACTGACTATGCCCCGCAATTTGTGCAGGCTGCCACGGCAAAACGCCAGCCGGAAATTGCCAAAATTATCGGGGATTCATATTATGAACTACAGCACTATGACAGTTCACTAACCTATCTGGAAATGCACAGACAGAAGGGGGACCAAATAACCAGACAGGATCATTATCAATTGGGCTATGTAGCCTATCAACTCGACAGTCTGGATAAAGCAGTAACCCACCTTGAAAAAGTAACCGACCAGGAAGATGAAATAGCCCAGAATGCATACTATCATCTGGCTGATTGCTACCTGGAACAGGGAAGCAAAAATAAGGCCAAACTGGCTTTTGAGTTTGCATCAAAGCTTGAGTTTGACCCTAAGATCCAAGAGGATGCTTTGTTTAATTATGCCAAGCTGACCTATGAGATGCGGACCACGGCTTTCAATGAGGCCATTAATGCCTTCAAAGAATATATTGACAAGTATCCCGACTCGGACAATACCACAGAGGCCTATAATTACCTGGTTAATGCTTACCTGAATTCCAACAATTATAAGGAGGCACTCAACTCTCTTGAACAATTGGATGAGCTTGACAGGGCTCTTCAAAAAGCTTATCAGAAAGTAGCCTATTATCGCGGTCTTGAGTTTTACAACAATCGCCATTATGAAGAGGCGGCAAAGACATTAAACAAATCGCTGGATTATAGTGATTTTGATCAGGATATAGCAGCCCATTCCAGGTACTGGCAGGCTGAGTCGTATTATCAGCTGGAGAACTTTGAGAAGGCTGCAGCCGAATATAACCGTTTTTTATTGGCACCCGGGGCCTATAATACGGATGTTTATGAGCGTGCCCATTATAACCTGGGATATACTCATTTTCAGCTTAGGGATTATTCTGATGCCATCAAATGGTTTAGAAAATACATAAGCCTAACTGATGCAGAGAAGAATAAATATCTTGCAGATACGTATAACCGTTTGGGAGATGCTTATTTTATCCAGCGCAATCACAAACAGGCCATCAATTATTATGACAATGCCATTGAACTTGGGCTGAGAAGCAAGGATTATGCTTTGTTTCAGAAGGCTTATGCCCATGGTTTGGAAAATCGCCCTGAAGAAAAGATTTCTGCCCTAAAACGTCTTATCGAAGAGCATCCTGAATCTGGTTATTTGGATAATGCTTATTTTGAGATGGGTAAGAGCTATATAACGCTTGATCAGGAACAGAATGCCCTGGATTATTTTGATACTGTAGTCACTGAATATCCTTCCAGTCCGCATTTAAGTGAAGCTTTGGTGCAGATGGGATTGATCCATTATAATCTGAACAACAATTCAAGGGCTATAGAGTATTATAAACGTGTGGTCACCGAGTATCCCAATACAGAAGCGGCAAACAGTGCCCTTAACGGTATGAAGAATGTCTATGTAGATATGAACCAGGTGGATGAGTATTTTGAGTATGTCAAGGGTCTTGACGACCATGGCGGAGTGAGCATGAATGAGCAGGATTCCCTTACTTACACGTCAGCAGAGAATGTATATATGAATGAAGGATGTGAAAATGCCATGGAGTATTTCACAGAGTATCTTGATAAATTTGAAAATGGCAATTTTGTTGTAGATGCCCATTTTTACCTTGCTGATTGTTATGATCAGCAAGGGAAGGAGGAGGAGGCTTTGAAGCATTATCAATATGTCATCGATAAACCCCAGAATTCTTTCAAAGAGCAGGCTTTAAGTTCGGCTGCCCAAATTAATATGGATATGGAAAATTATAGAGAGGCCCTGGATCAATTGGAACGACTTGAGGAAGTTGCAGAGAATCAGAAAAATTTGATTTTCTCCAGAGTCGGGCAGATGCGGGCCGGTTATATTCTGGAGAATTATGAGGATGCCCATGAAGCGGCTGATAAGGTATTGCATGCCGAAAACATTAATGAGCGCGAAGAACGGGAAGCCCATTTTATAAAGGCTAAAACATTTTTCTATAAAGAGAAATTTGATTTGGCACTGGAAGAATTCAGGATTGTGGCTGAAGAGGTTAACAGCAATGAAGGAGCGGAGTCAAAATATCGCTTAGCCCAGATATACTATCAGCAAGAGGAATATGAAACGGCTGAGGAAGAAATATTTGACTTTGTTCAGCAAAATTCATCACAGGAATACTGGAAGGCCAAAAGCTTTATTTTGCTCGCCGATGTTTATAAAGCCCAGGGAGATATCTTTCAGGCCAGACATACACTGAAAAGCATCATTGAGAACTACGAATCTTCGGATGGAGAAGATGATATCGTTTCTACTGCAAAAGAGAAATACAATGACATTGAAGAAGAATCACAAATGGAGGGGGATACCACGGAGACACCCGATGAAGATATGAAAATGGAATGGCAGGAGGATAATGCTCCTGATACAACCGGTTATAACCGGAGCAAGCAGGAATCAAATCAGGAATCCACGGCAAAAAACATTGAATGATGAAACCCGCATCCAGGAACCTTCACAACAAGGCAATGAATAAAGCATGCGGGTTCCATGGTGAGACAAGCAAAGTTTGTGAAGTTGGCATGTAAATTAATTTGAAATGCAAACCTTTAATAAACTGTTACACTAATGAAACTTCAGTCTTATATTATATTGGTTTTGTTGATATGTTGTGTTCCGCTTTCCCGGGTTACAGCCCAGGAAGAGATTGAAAGACGGGTACAGGTGGTCAGGGCTTACAGTCCCGAGGTAAAAGATGCCTACAAGATAAGTGAGCTTCCCGAGATTACCGATACTACACAAACTGAACCGGATTTTAATTATTATTTGCTGCCCCGGCGGGTGGAAACCGATTTTGAGGTGGACCCCATTCCCTCTGCAAAAATGGTTTCAGAACCCATTACCGAATTATACGGCAATTATGTTAAACTCGGCATGGGAAGTAAACTAGCTCCTTTAGCTGAATTTTCCATTACCAATAAACGATCAGAGCAAAGATCCTTAGGCGCTTTTTTGCGTCATCATTCTTCACCCGGAAAAGTATCCATGCCCGGCGATGAAAGGGTATTTGCCGGATATGCCTTAAATGAAGCTGAATTGTTCGGAAAACAGTTTTTTGAAAATTCCGTTTTGGAGCTGGATATTGGAGCCAAAAGGAATACCAGATATTTCTACGGATATAATACACAGATTGATACCACCCTTTTAAAGGACGACGTCAGGCAGAATTTCACTGATTTTAATTTCAATATAGGTTATAACAGTGCTTATAATGATTCTTCTCACCTTAATTATGATGTTCAGGTGAAAGGAAACCTTCTGAAAGATAATTTTAATACTACAGAAAGCAGGCTTAGATTCACAGGCAACTTCGATAAGTTTTTTGAGAATTTTCATATTGGCGTGGATGCAGGATATACCCATATCAATCATCAGGCGCAACAGGATACCTTTAATAATAACCTGGTGAAGGTCAGTCCATGGATTGCCAGGTATGGAAAAGACTGGAGAATACAGGGAGGCCTCAATTTCTTTACTGATATAGTCGATGGCAACGGTAAACTGCGTATCTATCCTACTGCCCGAATGGAGTATGATATGGTGAGCCAGTATTTCATACCTTACGGCGGATTGGATGGGAAACTCACTTTGAATTCCTATCAGGAGGTCACTGACGCGAATCCTTTTGTTCTACCCGGCTTGCATGTAAAAAACACGAATTACAACATGATTTTTTATTCCGGAGTCAGAGGAAACCTGGGCCCTTCAACTTTTTATAATTTCAAGATGAATTACACCTTTTTCGATGACATGTATTTTTTTGTGAACGAAGTTGCGGCTACTGACGGTGCAGGGAATCAGTTCGATGTGGTTTACGGGAATGGAGAGAAGCTGAATCTTTTCGGAGAATTGTCAATAGAGGTAAGTGATGACCTTAATTTGCGTCTGGAAGGGAATTATTATGATTATGTTTTGTATGATCAGGCTAAGCCTTGGCATAAGCCCAACTATGACTTCACCTTTTCAGCAAAATACAATGTACGGGATAAGATTATATTGGAGGGTGACCTTTTCCTCAACGGAAGACGTTGGGTACAAGCCACGGATGACTCTGATGAATCCATGAAACTTGACGGTTATGCCGATCTGAATCTTAACCTTGAGTACAGATATTCAAAGGTTTTGTCAGGTTTTCTAAAATTCAAGAATTTGTTGGGAAACAACTATTCCATTTATAAAAATTATCCGGTATATGGCCTCCATGCTTACCTGGGAATAACTTATGCCTTTTAAGTTTTTATACCACATGCTATAAGGTGTTGGTAATTTGTTTAAAAAAACCAGAATTTATCGGGTTTTTATGCAAATTATGTAAAAAATTTTTATTAACTTTACATATAATTGAAAAATGGATGCATCTAAAAATCAATTGGTTATAAAAGAACAATAAAAAGGTTAATTAATGAGTATGCAAGAAAAAGATAAGGAAAGAAAAGATCAAGATTATCAGGATTATTCAGCGGGAAGCATCCAGGTACTTGAAGGTTTGGAGGCTGTGCGGAAACGACCGGCTATGTATATTGGAGATTTATCGGAGAAAGGGCTCCATCACCTTGTTAATGAAGTTGTTGATAACTCTATTGATGAAGCCCTGGCAGGTTACGCCAAAAACATTGATATTACTATAAATGAAGACAATTCCATTACTGTTTTGGATGATGGCAGAGGCATTCCGGTGGATTACCATGAAAAAGAAGGTAAATCCGCTCTTGAAGTGGTAATGACTGTTTTGCATGCAGGAGGTAAATTCAATAAGGATTCCTATAAAGTATCCGGGGGGTTGCATGGGGTAGGCGTATCCTGTGTAAATGGCCTTTCTGAATACTTAAAAGCTGAAATTCACCGTGACGGGAAAATTTATTATCAGGAATACAGGAAAGGAAAGCCGATCACTGAGATAAAGGAAATCGGTACGACAGAAAAAACAGGCAGTATTATAACATTCATGCCTGACCATGAGATATTTTCTGTAAAGGAGTTCAATTATGAAACCCTTGCTTCCCGGTTGCGTGAACTTGCATTCCTGAATAAAGGTATACAACTCAGTATTACCGATAAACGTGAACTGGAAGAGAACGGAAACGGCGGCGATTACAGGCACGATTCCTTTTATTCCGAGGAAGGCCTGAAGGAATTTATTGAATTTCTTGATGCCACACGGGATAAAATCATTCAGGATACCATACATGTTGAAACAACAAAAAACAGAATTCCCGTTGAAATCGCATTGCAATACAACAATGCCTATGCGGAAAATGTCCACTCTTATGTGAACAATATCAACACCATTGAAGGGGGGACCCATCTGGCAGGCTTCAAAAGGGGTCTCACACGGACGCTGAAAAATTATGCCGAAAAATCGGGTCTGACTTCTAAACTGAATTTTACCATCAGCGGAGATGATTTCAGGGAAGGATTGACAGCCATTATTTCTGTTAAAATTCAAGACCCCCAGTTTGAGGGGCAAACTAAAACCAAGCTTGGTAATTCCGAGGTTGTGGGTGCTGTAGATCAGGCCACCAGCGAGCTGCTGACAAACTACCTTGAAGAAAACCCCAAGGATGCCAAAAACATAGTGAGTAAGGTTATTACAGCAGCCCAGGCACGGCATGCTGCAAGGAAAGCCCGTGAAATGGTCCAGCGTAAGAACGCCATGAATGGTTCTGGCTTGCCAGGAAAACTTGCCGATTGCTCCAGCAAAGATCCTGAAAATACCGAAATTTACCTGGTAGAAGGAGACTCAGCAGGGGGTACGGCGAAACAGGGCCGCGACAGAAGATTCCAGGCCATCCTTCCTTTGAAGGGGAAAATTTTGAATGTGGAGAAAGCCCTGAGAAGTAAAATTTTTGAGAATGATGAGATCAAAAATATTTTTACCGCTCTGGGTGTTACCATTGGTACCGAAGAAGATAGCAAGGAGTTGAATATAACAAAATTACGCTACAATAAGATCATCATAATGTGTGATGCCGATGTGGACGGAAGCCACATCGAAACGCTGATTATGACCTTCTTTTTCCGGTATATGACCGAACTGGTAAAAAAAGGCTATCTCTATATTGCTACACCCCCGCTTTATCAAATAAGAAAAGGGAAACAGGCTCGATATTGCTGGAATGAAGAAGAACGTGCCCAGATTGTTGAGGAGTTGGGCAAAGGCAAGGAAAGCAATGTTACCATTCAGCGTTACAAAGGTCTCGGCGAAATGACTTCAGAGCAGTTGTGGCAAACCACAATGAATCCTGAGAACCGGAAATTGCGCCAGGTTACCATTGAGAGCGCTGCAGAAACCGACAGAATATTTTCCATGTTGATGGGTGATGATGTGTTGCCGCGAAGAGAATTTATCCAGAGCCATGCCAAATATGCAAACATCGATGCATAAGGATTTAAATTATTGGTGTCCTTGCGGATAACCACATTTTAAAAATAAATAAACATATCCGCGTTTCCATGGCGTGTAAACCAGTCCGTTGTATAAAATATACATCGGGCTGGTTTTTATATTGATGGTTTCCGATTGCGACAGTGTCCTGCTTTTGCAATGGGTTGGGAAATTTTTTGTGCTTAAAATGCAAAATATGCCAGCATTTTTTTATATTTATTTGCTGAATTTCAAAGAAAGTCAAGTTGACTGGAACATTGCAAATTATATAAAGATGCATTAATCGAACCATACAGAATGAACCATTAACGATTTAATATAAAAATTCAAGATTATGAGACATTTTAACAATTCACTCCAAACAGCTTTCATTATTGTGTTGAGCATGTTTGTTTTTCAATCCTGTCAGCAGGATCAATATTCGGCAGAAGTCACCGAAAAGGCCGAAGAAGAAGTAGCTGTGCTCCGTGATAATGAGAACAATATGCGCGTGAACATTGCTGTAAGTATAGGAAACAATATGTACAAACTGATGGTAAACGATACCAATCAATTGCATTTTCCCACTACACTCGAAGAATATGGTAATACAAATACCAAACATGCCAATCCGTTCATGTATCCCTGGAGTAACAGGCTGGAAGGATATTATTACTATTTCAATGATCAGAAAATTTCCGTCGATACCACCGACTCATCGTTATATTTTCAACGGGATGATAACAACCTCCCGCTCCATGGTTATATGACAAAAGTTGATGCATGGGAAACCGTCAGTTCTCAAGCTAACAATGAAAATGGAGCCATCCATACTGCAAAAATTGATTTTTCCGAGCATCCCAGTCTTATGAAGAATTATCCCTTCCCCCATGTAGTCACCATGAAACATATTTTAAAGGATGGAACGGTATCTGTTCAGGTTACCGTTGAGAATACAGGAGAAAAGGCAATGCCTGTGGCTTACGGATTCCATACCTACTATAAAATACCCCCGATGGATTCATATGATAATTATTTAACCATTGCTGCAGAAAAATTTATGGAACTTGATGATCAGTCATTGCCAACAGGTGAATTGACGGATATTTCAAACCTGTTGTCTGATCCCCGGCATTACAGAATTGGAACCAAAACGATAGATCATGTTTTTACTCAACTGGAAACCAATGAGAATGGTTATAGTGTATTTTCATTGGAAAAACCCAATCATACCCTTAATATTCATATGGACGAGAGTTATCAATATACTACTGTATATTCTCCCATTGAGGAAGGGACTTCCTTTGTCTGTGTTGAGCCCATGATGGCTCCGACAAATGGTTTTAACCTTTACCATGAGGGGACATGGGATCATCTACCTGTTGTGCAGCCCGGAGAGACCCAAGAATCTACATTTAAGATTGCTGTACAATAAAGCCGGTTTTCATCCTGTGGAAAGCTGTATGTTTTGACCGCTGTGATATTCTATTTCTTGCTTAGAAGGTAGGTTTTGCAGATATTGTAAATGAATACACTTAAAATTATCAGGTCTTTTATTTTACCCGAATTGTTTTGTTATTTTTTGCTGCCTATGTTTTAAAATCCGTATTTGTTTTGAGTGATGAGGAACAAAAAGAGCAATTTCTGAAACTGATCGCGGAGCATCAGGATCTGATACGCAAGGTAGCTGCCATTTATCATAAGAATAAGGCAGATCAGGAAGATGCCTTTCAGGAGATTCTGGTGAATGTGTGGCAGGCCTATCCAACTTTTCGTGGAGAATCGAAGTTTTCCACCTGGCTCTATAGGGTTGCTCTCAATACGGTTATATCAGGATTCAGGAAAGCCTCCAACCGGGTTCATAAAAATCAGTCGGATGTCCATATCACTGATGAAATGCTTGGACCTTCAAAGGATGACTTATCGGAGGAGATTGACTGCCTGTATCAGGCTATACAATACCTGTCAGACATTGAAAAAGCCATCATTATGCTGTATATGGAAGAAAAAACCTATGATGATATAGCTGAAATTATGGGTATGACCAGTACCAATGTGGGTGTGAAAATCAGCCGGATTAAGAAAAAACTGAAAAAAATTTATAAAAAGGTAACCGATGGACATTGAGAAGTTAAAGGGAGCTTGGAAGAAGTACACTTCAGAGCTTAAGAAGAGAGAGGCGAAAGGAACGGAAGAGCTTCGGGGAATCCTTAAACAAAAGAGCCAGCATGCACTTATAAGGCTTCGGAAAAATTTTCTTATTGAGGCAGGACTGAACATTGCTGCGATCCCTGTTTTATTCATTATTGTAATGAATGGATTTGAAGTGGGTGTTCCACTTAAATATTTTATAGGCTTTTTTCTGATTGTATTGCTTGTGATGTTCCTCGTTTTTTTGTATCGGTCGTATATGAGAATATACCGGTACGAACATTACAGGTTGACACTGGAGAAAAAGCTTGAAGAGCAGATTCATGCCCTGAAGAAGTTCAGGAACCGATATGAACAGATTACCTATATCATGTATTTTGTGGCACTTGTTTCCGGCTTATTGCTTATAATGCCTTTTAATCCTGCCGTGCTGACCAGTGAATTTGCTTTTGCAACAGGAGCGGGAGTGTTGATATTCTTCGTATTGATAAAACCCCTTACTAAATATTATTTAAAACGCCTGTACGGAAAGCATCTCCATGCACTCCAAATGTATCTTGATGAACTGAGTGATGTATCATCGGAGAAAAATGAACCGGATGATTGAAAACCGGTTGAAATGGGAATTCAGGGGATACATTGGAGAAGCTTTCGTTTCGTATTATATTTGCAGAATGATTGCAGTGGACTGAACCATTCATCAGTGCCTATTGTTGTGTGACAGGATAGTCTTGAATAATGAATAAAATATTAGGTAAAGAAGAAAATTTTACAAAAGCGGACATTGTCAAACTGCTTCAATCGGAAGGTGAGGAAAAATCAGCGCTTTTTGAGCGGAGTGCTGAAGTGAAATACGGCTATGTGGGGAATAAAGTATATTTCAGAGGGCTGGTGGAATTTTCTAATATATGCACCAAAAACTGCTATTATTGCGGCATCCGCAGAGCCAATCAAAAAGCGGAGCGCTATGATCTGACCGATGATGAAATACTGGATGCCGTGCGGTTTGCATATGAAAACCGTTATGGCTCGGTAGTGCTGCAATCCGGCGAGATTTCCTCTCCGGCTTTCACCAGGCGGATCACCGGGCTGCTGAGGAAAATCCGGGAGATATCCGAAGGCACGATGGGCGTGACCCTTTCGCTCGGAGAACAGCCTGAAGAGGTATATCAGGAATGGCTGGAAAACGGAGCGCATCGTTATCTACTTCGTATTGAAGTTTCTAACCGGGAATTATACCAAAAGCTTCACCCCAATGACCCTAAACACGATTACGATAACCGGCTTGAAAGTCTTCGAGCCCTTCAAAGGTTGGGTTATCAAACCGGAACAGGTGTGATGATCGGCCTGCCTTTTCAAACTTTAGAGCACCTGGCAGAAGACCTGATTTTTATGCGCGATTTTGATATCGATATGGTGGGAATGGGTCCCTATATCGAGCATCAGGATACCCCGCTGTACAAATACCGCGGTCAGCTTTTCTCTGAAAAATACCGGTTTGAGCTTACACTGAAGATGATTGCCATCCTGCGCATCATGATGAAAGACATCAACATCGCTTCCACAACCGCACTTCAGGCAATTGATGCGGTAGGCAGGGAAAAAGCTTTGCAAATAGGAGCCAACGTGATCATGCCCAATGTCACGCCCGGTATGTACCGCAACAATTATAAACTCTACGAGAACAAACCCTGCACAGACGAGGAAGCCGCCGATTGCACCAATTGCCTGGATGTGCGCATCGGCATGGTGGGGGATGAGATTGCCTTCGGAGAAAGAGGCGATCCGAAGCATTACTACAGGAGAGTGGGGAAGTAGAGATACGCCATGGCGTATCTTATTGATTGATATGTAGGAGATTAATCTAGCATATACCTGTGAATATGAGCCGACGGAAAGAAGAGAAGAAGAGAAAAGGAGAAGACGGGAAGACGAGTGGGGGAGAGGATAAGAATCCTGAGTAATATGATGCAAGTAGTCAGTATGCACCAAGCAGTAGGCAGCCATATAGCTACAGGTAAAGCAGTAGAGACGCAATGCTAGCGTCTCGGGGATTGGGGGCACGATTGCACAACAGAAAGATTGCACGGAGGAATGAGACGACGAGATAAATAGAATTGAGTTGTGTGTAGAGACTAGGCGTGTCTCATCGTTTGATATAAAGGAGATGTACATGTGAAGACATAATGATGGGAAAACGGGAAGACGAGAAAAATGAGAAGACGGGAGCAGGAGGAGATGGGAGATTGGTTATGCAGGCCAAAACCTTGAGAGGAATGGAAAAAACAGGTGATAACCATTCCGGGACAATGTCCTGAAACGTTTTACATACATTAAACACTTCCAGAACGATGGCAGGAATAGTAAAATCTATGTGAAATACCTTCAGGACACCGGCAGGAATAATAAAAATATATGAAAACTATCCCTGCCACCGGAAGGAATAGTATAACATATATGGAAACTATCCCTGCCACCGGCGGGAATAGTATAACATATGTAAAAACTATCTATGACGTTGGAAGGAATAGTACAACATGCATAAAAGATATCCATGACAATGTCATGAATAGTAAATCATGATGAAATTATTCCAGGACACTGGCGGGAACAGTATAACATGTATTAAATACTTCCAGGGCAAGGGCATGAAGTATAAACATGATGTGTAACACTTTATCGACGATGTCTGGGAATAAAAACATATATGTAAAAAACTCCTGAGAAAGTCAAGAGTACATAAACTTATATGTAATAAACTCTCAACCATAGTCTTTCCCAACTTTCAAACCCTCAAAACCTCCGAACGTTCAAACTCTTCGATTTGATGACCACCAATGAAAAGTAATGACTATTATATTTATCCGTCAGCCTTAGCTTTTTGCTTGCCCTCTGCCAACTGCCCATTGCCAACTGATTTACCAAACTCCTGTCAAACACCCCAATGACCACAGAATAACTATTGAATGTCTCTGCCAACTTTACTCTTTCCAACCTTCAAACCTTCAAACTCTTTGTCAAACTCTTTGTCAAACTCCTGTCAAACTCCTGTCAAAC
>JBKGZA010000097.1:0-11892 GCA_046545815.1 Bacteroidales bacterium | reverse complement strand
CATCAAAGAGGAGCAAAACCAATAACAAAGACTATTAACAATAGTCAGAAATAAAAAAAGAGAGGCTGTCCATGTGTTGTAGGACAGCCTCTCTTTTTTTATTTATAATCCTTACCTTTGGGTTAAAACCTAAACCAGATAAATTAGAATTTCATTATCTGCCTAAAAAAGCAAGAAAATTAAAAGTAGAAAAAAGGAAAAGACCTAAAGATAACATGAATTCCCATCCCCTCAAATCAAAGATTGATCTTTTGCTGAAAGCAAAGGACCATGTCCTGCGCAACCTCCGACAGGAAAAAATCATCCGCTATGTTGTCGACAACGAAGAAGCCATTGTTTCCAGGCAAGGCGCGCTGGCAACCTGGACCTCCAGAGAATCCACGGGCCGAAGACCTAAAGATACAGTTATTGTCCGAAAACATGAAAATAAAGAAATGATCGACTGGGATTCACCAAACAACATTCCCCCTCAGATATGATAGTAGTTATGGATTTTGAAAGGGGCATGGGCATCATAATCGGATCGGCCTATCTGGGCACTGTTAAAAAACTAATGTTTACTGTTATGAATTATTACCTGCCCAAATACGGGATTTTACCTCTGCATTGCTCAGCAAATGAAGGACCTTAGGGAGATTGCGCCCTCCTTCTGGGCCTGTCAGGCACAGGCAAAACTACCCTTTCTGCTGATCCCGAACGAGCCCTCCTTGGTGATGATGAGCACGGATGGGACGACAAGGGCATAGCCAATTTTGAAAACGGCTGCTATGCCAAAATGATCAACATCGATGCAGAAAAGGAACCCGAGATATATGAAGCGGTAATGCATACAAACGAGTACACAAACCACGGAACCATTGTCGAAAATGCCATGATCTATCCAAACAGGGAATTCGACTTCACCGATGACCGGCTCACCCCAAATTCCAGAGCTTCTTATCCGCTGACTTATCTTCAAATATTAAAGCTGCATCTGTTTCAGGTCACCCAAAAACCATCCTTTTCCTGACTGCCGATGCATATGGAGTATTACCCCCCATTTCCAGATTAAACCCGGATCAGGCAATGCTATGGTTTCTTATGGGATATACCAGTAAAGTGCCGGGCACAGAAACAGGCATCACAGAACCTCAAGCCACTTTTTCCAGATTTTTCGGCCAGCCTTTCATGCCGGCCAATCCCGGCGTGTATGCTGAAATGCTTGGTGAAAAACTTGACCGGTTCGCTACAAACGTATATCTGATCAACACCGGATGGACCGGCGGAAGTTATGGTAAAGACAAAAGAATTAACATAACGTATACCCGAAAGATGATCGATGCTGCCTTTTCGGGAATAATTGAAAAGGAAAATTTCCATCATGACGAGCTGTTTCACCTGGATATACCGGAAAATTGTCCTGGCGTTCCTTCCGAAATCCTGTTTCCCGGAAACACATGGCCGGATAAAATGGCATATGACCGGCAGGCCGATAAGCTGGCCCAAAAATTCAGCAAAGTTTTCAATAAAAATTATGGCGACAAAATTCAGGCTAACATAAAAAAACAATGCCCGGGGAAATAGCATGTAAACAATGAGTCATACATAGAAACAGTTTTACCATGATTATGAGTTTTTTGGTTGTTAATATTTCAAATTTATACGATTTAATTCTTAAAGTCATGAAAATTTTTATAAAAGAAATTTTTTCCTGATTTTGTTGTAAAATGTGAGGAATGGTTCCTGAAGGTTTCCGGGTAACCGGAAAGTTCGAGGAACGGTTCCTGAAGGTTTCCGGACAACCGGAAAGTTCGAGGAATGGTTCCTGAAGGTTTCCGGACAACCGGAAAGGCCCGGGAACGGTTCCTGGAGGTTTCCGGATAACCGGAAAGGCCCGGGAACGGTTCCTGAAGGTTTCCGGATAACCGGAAAGGCTCGGGAATGATTCCTCAGGGTTTCCGTTTAAATGTATTCCCTGGAAAATGTTTCCTACAGGTTTAATCATACAATCCATTACTGAAGAAGTCTCAGAAAATAAAATTCTAAATCCGAAATCCGAAACAATCTGGAAGAAATTGAGAACGCACCCAAAGACCCACTTAATTTCTTATTATTTTTGTAAACGTTTTGTACAATTGTTTGCGAACTATATAGTTTAATTATAGGACAAATTAATTTTCAAACAAAAATTAACAAGATGCTACAGTTGGTTAATATATTAATCGTTCCAGGTGCTTATTTAATCGGATCCATTCCATCCTCAATCTGGATAGGCCGGATATTTTTTAATACAGATGTGAGAGAATATGGCAGTGGTAACGCAGGTGCCACCAATACCTTCCGGGTTTTGGGCACAAAACCCGGAATCATTGTATTCATACTCGATCTTATGAAAGGATTTTTGGCTGTAAAACTGGCCAACTTAAACCCCGAATTAATCTCCAACCCTGAATACTTTTTAACCTTGCAACTCATTTTGGGTGTAGCTGCGATACTCGGGCATGTATTTCCACTTTACGTCGGATTTAAGGGAGGCAAGGGTGTTGCTACCCTTTTCGGTGTCATTCTTGGCATCAGTTTCATCCCTACACTTATCATGGCCGCTGTCTTCTTTCTGGTACTGTTTCTTACGCAATATGTCTCACTCAGTTCCATAACAGCAGGTATCTCCTTTCCCATATTGACACTGCTTATCTTTAACTACGATGCCCTGCCCCTGATCATTTTCTCCATGGCGATCCCCGTTCTGATCATATTCACCCATCAGAAAAATATCGAAAGGCTTTTGAACAACACGGAATCCAAAGCCAATCTGGCAAAATTCGGCTTAAGGAACAGGAAAAGAGAATGATTGGTTGGTTGATTGCTAACAGGAAGGCGGATCTGCCCGCCGAAACAGAGTGGAGGCGGAACTGAATGGGTACATAGAATGAGTGCATGTTTTATCTCTTTAACCTTGGCGTATTCATTCGCCGAGAGAAAAATGGAAAATATATAAACTATCTTTCCTCCCGGAAGGCTCACTACTCAAAACTCACAATTCATCACTCTTCCCTTCAGGCTCATCTTAAATCTTTCTTAATATGCACATCCCGCTGCGGGAAAGGTATGGTTACACCGTTCTCCTTAAATTTCCGGTTGATGTCAAATCGAAGGTCGCTCTTTATATTTTCCACCAAAAAGGCATTGTTAGTCCAGAAATATAACTGAAAGACAAGCGAAGAATTTCCAAAATCATAAAACCGGACAAAGGGTTTGGGTGTATCTATAATTTCCTTGTGTTCATAAGCACATTCTTCAAGTATTTTTTTAACAAGCTCCACATCCGATCCATAGGCTACCCCTACCTCAACATAAAATCTGGTGCGCTGTTCAATAATGCTCCAGTTGATCACATTTTCCTCTATAAATTTAGAGTTGGGAATGATCAGAATGATGTTGTTGCGGCTTTCGATCTTGGTGGTGCGGAAGCCAATTTCCTTTACAACACCAATGATTCCATCAAGCTCCACCACATCCCCTAAATTCAGATTGCCTTCGAACAGAAGAAAGAGACCTGAAATAAGGTCCTTAAATACCTGTTGCAGGCCTAGTCCAATACCGATCAGCAGGGCTGTAGACCCGGCCAGGAGTAAAGTAATTTTTATGCCAACGGTATCCAGGATCAGAAATATGGCAATAATCCATATAAGATATTTAACTAGTTGAAATACCACAAAGGCTTTTGTTTGATCCACGGCTCTTTTAAAAAGGGATTTTTTAAAAAGGCGCTTGAGGCCCCATAATATCACAAGGGTAATCCCAACTATAACCAAAGCCATAACCAGATCATATAAAGAAATCGTTAAACGATTGTTATCTAACAGCTTATAGTTCAATATAGAATTTAAAACCTCCATAAAATATCTTTATTCTTTCTCAAAATTTTCTTTAAGAATCTCTCTGAGCCGGTTGGGTCCAATATTGGTTTCAAGCTCCCCGTGCTTTGCAAAAGAAATGGCACCAGTTTCCTCCGATACCACAATCACCACAGCATCGGTTCGCTCCGTCAGTCCTATGGCAGCTCTGTGGCGCATACCAAAGCGTGGAGGAAGATCCACCCGCTCCGAAGTGGGCAATGCGCAACTGGCAGCAACAATCTTATCCTTGCGGATAATTACAGCTCCATCATGCAATGGATTGTTCTTGAAAAATATACTCTGCAGCAAACGATTGGAAGTATCGGCATTGATGATTATCCCCGTTTTTTCGTAGTTACTCAGACTGTCCCTTCTGGCTATAACAATCAGGGCTCCTGTTTTAAAAGCCGACATGTCGGTGCAGGCCTTTACGATCTCTGTGGTCCTGATTTTAGGTTTTGCCTTTGCTTTAAGTGAAAACAGCTTAGCCAGGGAGAACTGATAATTGGAGACATACCGGCTGCCTATGATCAAAAGAAACCTTCTGATCTCCTGCTGAAAAACAATGATCAGAGCGATCACGCCCACCCCGATCACCTGACCCAAAATCGAACTGAGAAGCTCCATATCAAGAGCTTTTACTATAAGCCAAAGAAGGTACACCGAAAAAATCCCGATGAAGATATTTATGGCAACAGTTCCTTTAATAAGGTTATAAAACTGATACAAAAGAAAGGCAACCAGCAATATATCCAATACATCCAATATCTGTATGGTAATAAACCCTGTAATCATAGGATTATCATAACTTGTTGAATCTTTTCAAAAATACAAAAAACCTAATTTGGACAAGCCAAAACCAAACAGGATGCTTTCAAGGAATTTAATGTGTTTCCGTTTTGGCTTGTCCAAATTAGCCCTCTCCCCTCCACCTGTTATATTTTCTGACAAGTGTGATCACCTCCCTGGCCTGTTTGACATCGTGGACCCTCAAAATATCCGCACCCTTTATCAGTGCAAGCGTATTGAGTACCGTGGTGCCATTCAAAGCTTCATCGGGCATTGTCTCCAAAACTTTATAAATCATGGATTTCCGGGACAAACCCACCATAAGGGGCAGCTCAAATATCCTAAACTGATCCAGATTGTTTAACAATTGATAATTGTGTTCAACATTTTTTCCGAATCCGAATCCGGGATCAAGAATAATATCATTGACTCCCAGTTTTCTCAGTTGGTCATATTTCAGAGAAAAATAATCTATGATCTCCTTCATCATATCGTCATAATGAGCCCTATACTTCATATCCTGAGGTGTTCCCTTCATGTGCATCATGATATAGGGTACCTGCAACCCGGCAACGGTTTCAAACATGGCCGGATCTATTTCGCCGGCCGATACATCATTGATGATATCTACATGGAAATCCTCAACCACTTTCCTGGCAATTTCCGAACGAAATGTATCCACTGAAAGCGTCAGGCCCGGGTAATGTTTACGGATCAGATCCAGAACAGGTAAAATTCTGTCCTGCTCTTCCTTAATGGGAATATGTTCAGCTCCCGGTCTGGAGGAATATCCGCCGATATCAATTATATCGGCACCCTCAGCTATAAGCCGCTCAATCTGTTCGGATACAGCATTTTTCTGAAAAAACCTGCCACCATCGTAAAATGAATCGGGGGTAACGTTCAAAATCCCCATAATTTTTGGCTCGGAAAGATCAAGCAACGATCCGTTACAATTGATCAGGTATTTCTCAGAAAAAAATGTACCTTTATCTTCCATAATTTTGGCAACCATTTTGAAAACAAAAGTATAAAAATTAAACAGAAGAATTCCTAAAGGTTTAAATTCAAAATGAATTTTATCAATATCGAAGGCTTGGATGCTTCCGGAAAGTCAACGCAAATTCAACTGCTCAGACAATATTTTGAACAACATCACATCCCATATCAATACCTGCATTTCCCGAGAACAGAATCGCCTGTGTTCGGAAAACTGATCGCCATGTTTCTCAGGGGAGAACTTGGAGCCATTGGCTCGGTCAATCCTTATCTTGTCGCCCTGATATATGCAGGTGACCGGAACGAGGCCAAAAATACCATCCAAAACTGGCTTGAGGAAAACCATTTGATTCTTGTTGACCGGTATGTTTATTCCAATATTGCATTCCAGGGAGCAAAACTGGCAAACGATAAAGAAATAGAAGACCTCAGCAACTGGATCAAATACCTGGAGTACGAATATTATCAGATTCCCCGTCCGGATATAAACTTCTTTTTGGATGTACCTTTCCGTTTTACAGAATCCAACCTTAAAGCCAAACGGGAAGGAGCCGACCGTAAATATTTAAGGGGAAAAGACGATATCCATGAAAAAGATCTGAATTTCCAAAAAAACGTCCGGGAAATATACCTGAGGGAAATTAGTAAAGAAAGGGATTTCAAACTGATTGACTGCAGGGATGTAGCCGGTAAAATGCTTAAGTCAATCGATATAAGGAATAAAATTTTACAAAACCTAAAATTATAACTACCCTGCGCTCCTCGAAGTGTCTGGTGATTCCTTTCTTGTTTATATTGTAGAATCCATATAAATTCCATACCTTTACTTCACAATTATATATTTGTAAACAATATAAGATCAGTAAACTATGAAAAAAAGAACCACATTTTGGATATTGCTGGCAGTGGTAATCATTATTGTCGGAATATTAAGCAGTGCAACATTTGTTACCATACAGCCCGGAGAAAGAGGAATAATCTTCAGAAAATTTACCACAGGTCTGGATAAAGAACATATTTATGAACCGGGACTAAAGATGATTGCCCCCTGGAATGACATGCACCTTTATAGTGTAAAGGAGCAACAAACCGAACAGGAGCTGGATGTTCTTGATATGAACGGGCTGAACATCGCCATGGACGTATCGGTTCGTTTCAATCCCATTCATGAAGCCCTCGGCTATTTACATGAAAATTTTGGCCAACAATATGTGGATCAGCTCGTAATCCCCGAAGTAAGATCCACGATACGACGTGTTTCAGGACGCTATACCGCCGAAGAAATTTATTCCACCAAAAGAGAAGAAGTAGAAACATCTATAAAAGAAGAAACAAAGAAAGTATTGGAGGACAATCATGTCAAAATGAATGCCCTGCTGGTACGTTCAATAAAACTTCCCGACCAGATAAAAAAAGCCATCGAGAAAAAACTGGAACAGGAACAGGAAGCAATGGCCTATGAATACAGACTGGAAAGAGAACGGAGCGAAGCAAAAAGACAAGAGATCGAAGCTGAGGGAGAAGCCCAGGCCAACAGGATCATCAGTGAGAGTTTGACACCTGAGCTTCTAAAAATGCGGGGAATTGAAGCTACGATCGAATTATCCGAATCCCGGAATTCAAAAGTAGTTGTAATAGGTTCAGGAGAATCAGGACTTCCAGTAATTTTGGGGGATCAGTAATTTAAAAGCAAAAACAAGCGACTGTCCAAAAAAATCTTTCCAAATCCTGAAAATGACAGTAAAACTCTAACCTGACTGAAGACAGTCAGGTTAGAGTTTTGGCGGTAAAATATTTTCTTTTTGGGGAGCCACTCATATTTATTATTACAGCTTTTCAGGAAGCAAAAACATTTCAACTGTTCTTTTCTTTTTCAGCAAATGCTCTCCCTGCTTCCAGTGCACGTATGTTTTTCTCTACCACATCTTTCCCCTTTCTCTGAAAAAACTCTTTAATACTTTCTTTAAAAGCGTCAAAAGGCAGGTTTAAAAAAGGTGTAGCAGCACCAAGCATAATGATATTTGACGATCTCCGCGAACCCAGATTAGAAGCAATATCATCTGCATCCACAGCAATGTGACAGGGGACTTTTCTGATCTCTTTCAGAAGTTCCTGTTCATCAGGATAACCAGTAATCTTGCGGTAGGGTTTCGTATTGGATACAAGCCAGCCGTTCTCCGAGAGATAAGGCAAGTATCTTAATGATTCCATAGGCTCTACCGAAAGTATGATATCGGCTTCTCCTTGAGAGATCAGATCAGAAAAAATCTCCTGATCGGAAAGCCGGAGATGGGACTCCACTGCCCCTCCCCTCTGGCTCATACCATGTACTTCTGCCTGTTTCAGAAACAGATTGCTTTCTGATGCAGCCATACCAATGGTGGCAGCAATGGTTAAAATTCCCTGTCCGCCTACGCCGGCCAAAATTATATCGGTTTTCATAATAGCTCCATTAAAATTTATAACCTTTTACCATCATTTGAGACCAAGCTCTTTAAGCCTTGCATTCAATTGTTTATCTCTGGCAGTTTGAATACACTGTCTTCTTGGAATAATCACAGACACTCCCTCGTAAGCCATCTCTTCTTTCATAATCCGGATCATCTGATCCATATTTTTTCTGGTCGGACGTAACACCCGTATATGTTCTTTTCCCACACCGATGCCTTCGCATATTTGTTCCAATCTGCCAAGGGCATGAGAATCCTGTCCCCCTGTCATTGCAGTGGTGAAATTATCCGATATAATCACTGTTACAGGACTTTGCTCTATAACACAATCCAATAATCCGGTCATCCCGGAATGGGTGAAGGTGGAATCACCAATTACCGCAACTGCAGGGATCAATCCTGCATCGGCTGCTCCTTTTGCCATTGTTATGGAAGCCCCCATATCCACACACGAATTGATGGTTTCAAAAGGAGGCAATGCACCGAGCGTATAACATCCGATATCGGAGAATACCCGGCCTTCACTGTAATCCTGCAGTGCTTCATTAAGTGCCTTGTAAGTTTCAATATGGCCACAACCCTCACACATAGTGGGAGGCCTGTTTTTAACAATTTCCGGCACCGCTCTGCCTTTTTCAACGGGAATTCCAAGAGCCGAAGCTACATGGTCGGGATTCAATTCCCCTGTTCTGGGAAGAGTACCGTCAAGCTTACCCTTGATGGGTGTACCCTTTTGCTGGAAACCTTTAAGTTTCTCTTCTATAAACGGATAGCCTTCCTCAACAACAAGTACCTGCTCACAGGAATCCAGCATTCTGTTAACCATTTTATGCGGCAGCGGATATTGACTTAACTTGAGCAGGGGATGATGCAGCTTCCGTTTTCTGTAGTGCTCCATTAAATAATTATAAGCTATGCCGCTGGCAATAATCCCCTGTTGACTGCCGGTACCATCAAAATATCTGTTATAAACAGAACTTTCTGAAGCCTCTACCATATCATCCTGCATTGAAAGCAAAGCTTCGTACTTTCTCCGTGCAAAAACAGGAAGCAGCACAAACTGGCGCAAATTTGCCGGTATGGAACCATTATTCTGAGGTTTACGGTCAAGGCGCTTCACAGACGAACGGGAATGTGCCAGCCGGGTGGGAATTCTAACGAGCACAGGTAATTTTAACCTTTCTGAAAGTTCAAAGCCGTGATAAGCCATTTCGTAAGCTTCCTGCTGATTGGAAGGCTCAAGAACCGGAACCATGGCAAAGCTGCCGTAAAACCTGGAATCCTGTTCATTTTGAGAAGAATGCATGGAAGGATCATCAGCGGCTACTATAATCAACCCCCCATTCACCCCTGTAAAAGAGGAGTTCATAAACGGATCTGCCGCCACATTCAACCCGACATGCTTCATGCATACCATAGCCCGCTTACCGGCATAGGACATGCCCAGGGCAGACTCTAAAGCAGTTTTTTCATTGGATGACCATTCCCGATGTATGTTATGTTGTTCAGCATAGTGAGAATTTTGCACATACTCGGTGATTTCGGTGGAAGGAGTTCCCGGATAAGCATAGATACCCGATAATCCCCCGTCCAAAGCTCCCTGAGCTATTGCTTCATCTCCCAGTAACAGTAAATTATCCATTTCTATATATTTTAATCGCTTTTGACAAAAAGCCGTGAAATATCATCATATACCACCCATCATAAAAACATCAGGTATATACGGTCAATACCAATCTTCTACGGTGCTTGCGATTCCTGAATTCACAAAGGTAAATGCCTTGCCAGGTCCCTGTATTCAAATGACCATCTGAAATGGGAATAGTCAGAGACTGTCCGAATAAAGAAGATTTGATATGGGCAGGCATATCATCTGAACCTTCTATAGTATGGGTATAATGGGATGTATTCTCTGTTACGATCTCCCGCATAGATGAATCAAGATCATGCCTTACGGAAGGATCGGCGTTTTCGTTTAAGGTTAAAGCGGCCGATGTATGTTTGATGAATATATTCACCAGACCCTTTTCCGGGATTTCCGGGAGATTTTCCCTGATGATCGATGAGATAAGATGAAAGCCTCTCCCAAAAGAAGGCAATGTTATTTCTTTTTGATAGATCATGACTGTCAAGTTTTTAGTGCCTTCCGGCCAAATTCTTGCTTTTTTTGGCAAAACTTGCCCGGTAAGGTGCTGTGGATGTTTCCTCAAAATTAGTAAAAACTTCTCACTTCTCTTTTAAGATAATCAATTGCTGATTTGGTGGGTGATCTTTCCTGCTCCATAAACTTTTCAAGCAATGAACGGCTGAGTTTTATGGCGGGTTCATCGGGCTTCAGATTCTGTGCTGTGGAATTGATCAGCCTTACGATATTCTCGCGGGCACCTCTCACCATTTCCCATGCCTGGGGGGACACATAAATCTGCTGGGATACATTGTGATCAAACTCCGATCTGATGGCTTGCAGCATTTGATTCTGAAGTTGCTTAACAGTAAGATTGTCTTTCTTGATTCTCATAACCAGCGCATCCGGAGAAATTCTTTCCAAAAGCAGTGTCAACCGCTCATAAGCCTGCAAACGGACCGGCGTAACAACCTGCTTGTTTTTCATAATAATCTCATAATCTCTCTTACGCTGATCATTCTTTATTAAAAACCTGATAGAGAAATAGGCAGTAAAGAAAACAATCAGTGCCGGCAGAACATATTTCACAATTTCTAGTATAACCTCCATATATCAACCATATTTTATTGTAAAAATAAATGAAACCAATACAAAATTGCAATTTTTACTTTAACAACTGATAAATTAAACCGGGAAATGTTTTAAGAAAACTTTCATGATTCAAATTAATCCATCTTTTATCCTATTTTTGGCAAAAATTTATTTGCTATCTTTCACGCCAAAAATTCCCGGAAGAATGAGTGAAATATCAGAACGAATACAGGCACTCTCGGAGTCTCAAACAATCGCTATGTCGCAAAGGAGCGCCGAGTTAAAGTCACAGGGAAAGGACATCATTAACCTGAGTGTCGGGCAACCCGATTTTCATACACCTGATCATATAAAACAAGCTGCCATCCAGGCTATAAACGAGAATTATACATCTTACCCGCCTGTTCCGGGCTACAAAGATTTAAGACAAGCCATAGCCCAAAAATTAAAAACCGAGAACCATCTGGATTATTCATGGGAACAAATTATCGTTTCAGCCGGCGCCAAACATTCTTTGGCCAACGCTTTGCTATCGATAGTGAATAAAGGGGATGAGGTTATTGTTCCTGCCCCTTACTGGGTAAGCTATGTGGAACAGGTGAAACTGGCAGAAGGAAAAAATATAGTGGTTCATACCGATATTGAAAACAATTTTAAGATTACACCTGAACAACTGAAAAATGCCATCACCGATAAAACAAAGGCTCTCATCCTCTGTTCTCCTTCAAATCCCACGGGTTCCATATATACAAAAGACGAACTTGCAGAAATTGCTTCGGTGATTGAAGCAAATGACCGGGAAATTTTCGTATTGTCCGATGAAATATACGAATACATCAATTTTCTTGGGGAACATCAAAGTATTGCCCAATTCAGCAACATAAAGGACCAGGTTGTCATCATAAATGGTGTTTCCAAAGGTTTTGCCATGACAGGCTGGCGTATAGGATACATTGCCGCACCTTTGGAAATTTCCAAAGCAGTGGCGAAGCTACAGGGTCAGGTTACCTCAGCCGCTTCTTCAATCTCACAAAGAGCTGCACTGGCTGCAATCACTTCC
>JBKGZA010000096.1:0-11950 GCA_046545815.1 Bacteroidales bacterium | reverse complement strand
GATGCGGGTTTCATTTGAAAAAATTCAGGAAAGAAAAGTTTTCAGCCACCATTCAAAGCTTAAGAGGGACCAAATCAATAATCTATTGTTCCTTCTCCCGGAGAGATGTTCTTCGATCTTTCCCATAGCCATTTCAGGCTGAATAAAATCGTATATGCGGGCATCCCGGTAACAAAGCAGCTCTTTTATGTAATCAATGCTTTCGCCTTTAAACCAACTGGCATCAGGAGCGGAAAATCCTTGTTTTATACCGTTTGCATACGGATAAGGAACATACTTGTTGAGCACTTTTCTGAGCAAAATTTTCCCATCATTGGTCTGATGAAAATACTTCCTGGTTTTGGGACCGGTTTCGTTTTCGTTGATTCGTTTTACTTCTCCGAGATTTTTCAGTTTGTATCTGACAGGAACTTGCATGGCAAAATCTACAAGATCATTATCCAAAAAGGGAATCCTCACTTCTAAACCGTTAGCCATACTTAATTTGTCTTCCACAAGTAACAGTCCCTGCAGGAAAGTCTTTATTTCAAAATAAAGGGAATTATTGATATATTGCTCTGGAGTATCAATGTGTAATGGCCCGTTTGGATTATTCAGAACACTCTTGAAAACCTCCATTGTAGAGTGATCTTTGATATTCCTGTACACTGAGGAATTAAAAAAATCCTTTTTTTCCTTGTCCGATATCAAACGCGACCAATAATGGTAGTATTTACTGATATAATGATCAAAGTCATGATTTGCCACAGTACGGTAATAACGCCAGGGATATCCGGCAAAAAGCTCGTCCCCCCCTATTCCTCCCAGGGAAACTTTCACAAACTTGGCTGCCAGGCGATGGATGTAATAATTGGGATAGCACTGGCCTACCCGGGGATCTTCAAGATGCCAGGTCAAGGCAGGCATAATTTTTTCCATATCTCCAGCCTTTAATACTACCTCATATTGTTCTGTTTTAAAGTGATTCGACAGATACTCAGCCTTAGTTCTTTCATCAAATGCCATTTCCAGACCTGAAACGGAAGAAAAGTCAAAACCTGCGGTAAAGGTTTTGAGGTGGGGAAAAATTCCTGCAACTATGCTGGTAATGGCACCGGAATCTGTACCGCCACTTAAATAAGATCCAATTTCAACGTCACCGGTCAAATGGCGGTTGACCGCCTTGTAAAAGAGGCGGTTCAATTCCTCGGTATATTCCTCTTCTGTTGAGAAAAGCTCATTTTCCTCAAAATGAAAATCCCAGTATCTGTCAAATATTTTTCTGCCTTCTTCTAAGCAATACTCCATGAAAGTAGCTGAAGGAACTGTTTTAATTCCATTAAAAAAGGTACGATCCGAAAAAACATTCTGAAAAGTGAAATATTCGTTTAAAGCCTCATACGAAACCTGCACATGAGAATCGGGATGTTGTAATATAGATTTGATTTCAGAACCAAATACCAACTTTTTCCCATCATCCCAATAATAAAGCGGCTTTATTCCATACCGGTCTCTTGCCAGTACCAATGTGTTTTTCACCCTGTCCCAGATGGTAAAGGCAAACATTCCGTTAAATTTAAGCAAAGCCTCCTTTCCCCAATAAATCCAGGCATTCAGCACAACTTCTGTATCCGAGGCAGAATAAAATCTATATCCTTTGTTTTCAAGATGTATTTTTAATTCTCTAAAATTATAAAGCTCGCCATTATAAATGATCACATACCGGTTGTCATCACTGACCATAGGCTGTTGGGCAGCAGGAGTTAAATCCATGATGGCGAGCCGCCTGTGTCCAAGTCCAATAAAACCATCTGTCCAGAATCCTTCTCCATCCGGGCCCCGGTGCTCAATTATCCGGGTCATCTTTTCCAGCACCTTTCGGGGAATGGATTCTTTCTGATAATTAAATATACCGGTAATTCCACACATCAGGGAGTAATTTTGCCGAGCTGCTCAAATAAATAATCCTTCTCTTCCCCGGTCATAGTCGGATAAAAAGGAAGGGCAATGGTAAGCCTGTCCGCAGCATAAGCATTAGGAAAATCCATTTTATGATATCCATATTTTTCCTGATACAGCTTCTGAACCGGTACCGAATGTGTTCCGGGCCTGGTCATGATACCCCTTTTTTCCAATTTACTCATCAGGGCATTTCTTTCCCGATGCAGTTTATCCAGTTGATTTGCATCATTCTTTTCCAAAGCATTATAAGTCTCCCGAGGTTTAAAAAGTGTACAGTAAGTCTGGAAACTATGTTGATATCCTTCAGGTATGGTCGGCAACTTTAACCAGTCAATATGGGATAAACGCTCATTGAATTCCCGTGCAAGTCGGGTTTTAATATCCAGAATATCCTCAAGTTTTTCCATCTGGGCAATACCCATTGCTCCCTGTAAATCCGTCATCCGCATATTATATCCAAGGATAGGATATTCACTCATCTGAAAGCTCTTCCCTCCTGTATGTCTTGCATAATCAGTTATATTGGATCCATGATCCCTTAGGCTCCGTGCCATAAGAGCTATGCTTTTATGATTTGTGATAATCATACCTCCTTCGCCAGTAGTGATGGATTTTCTCGGATGAAATGAAAGCACCCCGGCATCCCCAAACAAGCCGCAATGCGTATTATCAATTCGGGCTCCCAAACCACATGCACAATCCTCTACAATACGCATATTATGATTTGTAGCAATATGAATGATTTCATTCATATCAGAAGGCATACCGAAAAGATTTACAGGATAAACGGCCTTTGTCCAGGTTGTAATATGTTCCTTTATCAGACCGGCATTGATATTAAAGGTCTCCAGCGATATATCGCAGAAAACAGGTCTGGCCCCCAGAAATTCAACTGCATTTGCTGTAGAAATCCAGGTAAAAGCAGGCAGAATCACTTCTTCATCAGGCTGAAGATCCAATATTCTGGACATGATGAACTGACCTGAAGTACAGCTATTAACTGCTACAGCATACCTGCCTCCTGTAAATTCTGCCATTCGTTTTTCGAATTCAGCTACCATTGGACCTTGCACCAGCCAGCCAGAATCCAGTGATTTCCTTATAAGCTCATATTCCCGGTCAGAAATGTAAGGTTTTGTTATAGGAATATACATAGAAAGATTAGATATAGATATTTCTGCTGAGGTTCAATGGTTGTATATCTTTCTGAAACCTTACTGAATTCAATGGAG
Source organism: Bacteroidales bacterium (assembly GCA_046545815.1). Classification (GTDB taxonomy): domain Bacteria; phylum Bacteroidota; class Bacteroidia; order Bacteroidales; family UBA12077; genus JAGXLC01. The sequence goes on along the minus strand of JBKGZA010000096.1, from coordinate 8,777 downwards.
TATTCCAGTATCCCGCCATCGGATAAGTTTCTGCAATCCTGTCTCCAGATCATACCGGCAGCGAAATCCAATTTCTTTCTCTGCCTTTTGGGTGGAGCCGATCCGGTTTTTTACCAGACTCCGCTCATCTGCTTCGGAATAAGGTCTATATTCTACTTCCACATTGGAGTTTTTGATTATCAGTATTGTATTACAAAGTTGTCTAACGGAAGTCTGTATGCCTGTTCCGACATTATAAAAAGTATCAGGAGATCCATATTTCAACGCAAGAATATTGGCACGGGCAACATCATCCACATAAATAAAATCATAGGCCTGAGAACCGTCTCCGTTAATAACAGGTGCTTCTCCCCCATCAATCTTGTTGAGCATAATAGGAATCACACCACTATATGCCGATTGCTGATCCTGATGAGGTCCATACACGTTCATATATCTCAATCCCACATAATTCAATCCATAATGATTGTAAAGCGATCTGCACATGGCTTCACCAGAAATTTTAGTAGCCCCGTAAAAGTTGCGGTTATTATAAGGGTGGTCCTCAGTCATGGGAACTTCCACTGCATCGCCATACACAGATGCAGAAGAGGAATATACCAACTTCTTCACCTTATTATGAATGCAGGCTTCCAACACATTAAAAGTTCCCTTGACATTTACCTCAAATGCTGCACGGGGATAATCTTTGCAATGCAACAACCACAGGGCGGCCAGGTGAAATACGTAATCTGCATCCCGTAACGCCTCATTCAGTATATCGATATCCCTAATATCTCCGCCGGCAGGAAAAATCCTGCATCTATTGTCCTGCAAAGGGTTCCGTATATTCTCCATCTTCCCCCGGGCGAAGTTATCATAAACAATTACCTCATACACCTCTTCACGAAGCAATTGCCTGACCACGAAACTGCCAATAAAACCCGCACCTCCAATAACAACGACTCTGGAATTCTTTAAGCTGATCATGTCGGCAAAACCGAATTATTAAATTCCATAGTATGTTGCGTACCATTCAACAAACCTTTTCACCCCGTCCCGGATATCGGTATGGGGTTTATAATCAAAATGCTCAATCAGATCACTCACGTCGGCCCAGGTTTTATACACATCGCCGGGCTGCATGGGCATAAAATTTTTCTTGGCTTTCCGGTCTGTTTCTTCCTCAATGGCACCGATAAAATCCATAAGGTGTACCGGATTGTTGTTGCCTATATTGTAAATTCTGTAAGGTGCAGGTGAGGAGGCCGGATCGGGTGACTCTCCTGACCAGTCAGGATTACCTGAAGGTGGATGATCCACCACCCTTACAACTCCCTCAATAATATCATCAATATAAGTGAAGTCGCGCTCCATATTTCCATTGTTGTAAACATCAATTTGCTGATCGTTGAGGATGGCTTTGGTAAAAAGGAACAATGCCATGTCCGGCCTTCCCCACGGGCCATAAACTGTAAAAAAACGCAGGCCGGTGGTTGGCAGTTCATAGAGATGGCTGTAAGTGTGAGCCATTAATTCATTGCTTTTTTTGCTTGCCGCATAAAGGCTAATGGGATGATCTACATTATCATGCGTGGAAAAAGGCATAGATTCATTCATACCATAAACACTTGAACTGCTCGCATAAGTTAAATGTTCTATATGGTTGTGTCTGCAAGCCTCTAAAATATTCATGAATCCTATCATATTGCTGTCAAGATAGGCATAGGGATGGGTAATACTATATCTCACCCCTGCCTGGGCTGCCAGATGACAGACCCGGTCAAATTTTCCGGATTCAAATAACTGGAATAAATTATCCTTATCTTTTAAATCAAGCTTAATAAAACGATAATTGGAATAAACCGAACTTCTTACTGTATGGTTGTATTGAATATCGGCCTTATCGATTCCAGTCTCCGAGAGTCGGTCGTATTTCAGTGTGGGATCATAATAGTCATTGATGTTATCGAGTCCCACTACTTCATCGCCCCTTTCAGCTAGTTTTTTAGCAAGATGAAATCCTATAAAACCTGCAGTTCCTGTTATCAATATTTTCATAGCAAAGATTTATTAATTTTTTACAGCTCCGCCCCATCAGTCACATCTGACTGAACAGGCCTTTCTTTCCCGTTAAGCAATAATGCTACTTTCAACAAAAAGTGCCTATTCAATAATCCATTAAAGGCTCCAATAATCGAGTTTTTCAATTTTATCCCTATAAATTCCCTTGACATCAACTAAGAATGCTCCTTCAGACGCCCTGGCCAGAAAATCCTCCTCGGAAAACTTAGTATACTCCTCATGAGGCACTGCGAGAATAAGGGCATCATAAGGACCATCATCTTCTTTGGCAAGGTCAATATCATATTCGTCTTTAATCTCCCTGGAAGAGGCATAGGGGTCTGTCACATCTATGTGGTTTATTCCATATGAACGTAGCTCATCAACTACATCTATCACCCTGGAATTACGTATATCACTTACATTCTCCTTAAAAGTAGCACCAAATATTAAAATTTTAGCATATTTGGGATTCTTATCCTTGGCAATAAGTTTCTTGACAACCTGTTTCGCCAGGTATCTTCCCATTGAATCGTTCACATATCTGCCTGCATGAATGATTTGGGCATGATATCCCAATTCGCGTGCTTTATAGGTAAGATAATAGGGATCTACCCCGATACAGTGTCCCCCTACCAGGCCGGGATAAAATTTCAGGAAATTCCACTTGGTAGCTGCAGCTTCAATCACTTCGTAGGTATTAATGCCTAACCGGTTGAAAATAATCGAGAGCTCATTCATGAAGGCAATGTTGAGGTCTCTCTGGGCATTCTCAATCACTTTTGCAGCTTCTGCTACCTTAATGGAACTAGCCTGATGAATACCTGCCTTGATGATCAGTTGATAGACTTTTGTAATGTTATCAGCTGCCTCTGCGTCGCACCCTGATGTTATCTTTTTTATGGAAACCAGTGTATGAGCCTTATCTCCAGGATTAATCCGTTCCGGTGAAAACCCAACCTTAAAATCCTCTTTGAAGGTTAAGCCTGATTCACGTTCTAAAACCGGCACACAATCCTCCTCTGTAGCGCCGGGATATACGGTAGACTCGAATATTACGTAATCACCTTTTTTCAACACCTTTCCCAATGTTTTGGTAGCGCCGAGAAGCGGGGACAGATCCGGCTCATTATGTTCATTAATTGGTGTGGGAACCGTTACAATATAAAACTTAGCCTTTCTGAGATCCTCCAAACTGGAAGTATACTCTATTTCGCAATTCTCAAAGGCTGAGGAAGGAAGTTCCCTGCTGGGATCTTTGCCGTTCTTAATCATTTCTACTCTGTCTTCCTTAATATCAAAACCTATCACAGGTACTTTTCTGGCAAACTCAAGGGCTATGGGAAGCCCTACATATCCCAGTCCGATCACCGCCATCTTCTCTTCTTTTGCTATAAGCTTATCATAAATGTTCATGAGAAATTATTTTAGATTTTTACATAATGGATGATATTCTCCTTTCAAGCCAATAGGTGTGGCATTGCGAATGGTATAAACCGTTTCTATGGATTTTCTGGAATCTTCCAGGCCAAAGCCATTGCCTTTTAATATTCCTTCATAGCTCAGGGTATGGAGATCGGTAAAACCACCGCTGAATTCTATCTCCTCACCATCAACGGTAATGGACCGATATGTTTTTTTACCCTTTTGTTTTGCATTATCAGACAAATCATTGGCATCTACACTTAAAAACCATCTGACCCTTGCCTGTTCCAGATCAAGGTATCCCCCGGCCTTGTTCTTCCGGTAAATATGAACCACATTCTGTTTAACATCTCCAAATATCCATGTAAGCATATCAAAGAAATGCACCCCGATATTTGTTGCAATACCTCCTGATTTCTCCTCATTTCCCTTCCAGGAAATAAAATACCAATTGCCTCTGGAAGTGATATACGTCAGATCAATGTCGTATACCTTATCTTTAGGGCCCTGGTTAATTTTTTGCTTCAACCCAATAATGGAGGGATGGAGCCGCAACTGCAGAATGTTGTTAACCTTACGATCCGTTTCCTTTTCAATCTCAATAAGGGCATCCAGATTCCAGGGATTTAAAACAACGGGTTTCTCACATATTGCATCAGCTCCCTGGCGCAAGGCAAACCTTATATGGGAATCGTGCAAATAGTTAGGGGTACAGATGCTGATGTAATCGATTTGAATTCCTTTTCTCTTCAGTTTATCCAAATGACGATCAAAACGTTCATACTCAACAAAAAAATCGGCATCGGGAAAGTAATCATCAATAGCACCTACACTGTCAAACCGGTCCAGGGCCGCTACAAGGTTGTTGTTGGTCTCCTTGATGGCCTTCAGATGCCGGATGGCTATATATCCGGCAACGCCAATAATCGCAAAATTTTTTCCGCTGAGATAGGTCATATACACTAAATTATCTTCAAGGCCCCAAATATACTCAAAAACTTTCATTATGATCTTTTCAATACATGAATCTTCTTTGAATGGCTATAATTTGCCACAATATCAAAAAGACAATTATTCCCAAAATTTTATCCCTAAAATGCAATGATTTTTTCCAGTTTGTTATAATTTTTTTAATTTTATGGGAATTTCTTAAACCAAAAGATATTAACTATGACAATAACATTCAATGAGTTAAGGAAAATCAAGGACAGCCTTCCCCATGGTGCCATCAAAGAAATCGCAGAAAGATTGAACATCAAAGAAGAAACAGTCAGAAATTACTTTGGAGCCACAGATTATGAACACGGCGAGAGCGTTGGCATCCATTTTGGCCCGGGACCTGACGGAGGAGCTGTTACCATTGATGATCCCACGATATTCAATATGGCTAAAAAAATCGTACAGGGAGAAAGTGGGATTCAGAATTAATTCGAAATCCTCCGCTGAAGAAAAAAGCAGAAAAACCCAATTTTCTGCTTTTTTTAGTGAATGCGAGATTAAAGATGGATGAACTGAAAAAAAGACTGAAAACAATTGAATCAACCTGGTTGAAATTCTTATTCAATCAGCTAAAAACCTACTTTTCGGAAATTGATTTACCTTCACATGACCATTGGCATCACTATAGGGTATGGCAATTTGCAAAGATCATTCTATATCATCTCGCACAGCAAGATATGATTTTTACCGATCAGGAGATTACTAACCTTATGCTGGCTTGCCTATTCCATGATGCTGGTATGACTCAAACACTTGATGAAACGCATGGTGAGGCGGGAGCTCATATATGCAGAAAATTTATTGAATCCGGTCATACAGACTCCCATATAAATTTTGCACCTGCATTAGAAGCCATTAAAAAACATGATGACAAGCAATACAATAAAACAGAGGCCAGAGAAGAAACTCCATCTATACTCTTTGTTTTAAGTACCGCCGACGACCTGGATGCATTCGGCGTCATTGGGATTATCAGGTATGCAGAAATCTATATGCTCAGAAATACCAATATTGAGGACATACCAGATAAAGTAATAAAGAATGCAGGCCAACGTTTTCAGCACTTTATGAAAAAATTCAGACATTTTAAAGAGCTGACGGAACAACAGAAAGAGCGTTACGAAGTATTGGTGAATTTTTATGGTGCTGTTAGGAAACGTGCCCCTTTACAGGATGATTACAGAAATATACTTCTTCATATTCAAAATAATATTAAAAATCAACTAAATAACTCAAACCTGACAGATTTATTAAGACCTGTTGATTCAGAAACCATCAAAAACTTTACAAGGAAGGTTGTCAGAGAAGAACAACAATTCATAGATTACAGCAGAGATCAGATAAGCTGAAAAACTTATTGAGTATAGTCTAAAAAGGCGGCTATACTTAGCTAATTGTGTAAAAATAATCTATTGAACTTCAGAAATCTGCTGGAGCCGCTTAGCGCCTTACCAGCCAAAATCCAGCTTTTTATACCGGACTCCTTATTGGTTATTTGATCCGAAAATCAAGCAATGTTTTATCTTCAATATAGGCCGTAAGTCTGTCGTCAATATGAACCGGCCCTACACCCACTGGTGTACCGGTAAATATCAGATCACCCATCTTCAGGGTAAAAAAACGGGAAACATAAGAAATTAGGTCGTCAAAATCAAAAATCATATCCCCTGTATTACCGGATTGCCTGTTTTTCCCGTTGATATGAAGTCCAAAATTCAAATTATTGATGTTGCCCAGCCTTTCCTTGTTAATAAATTTTCCTAGTGGAGCAGAACCCTCAAAACCTTTGGCAATCTCCCAGGGATGTCCATTCTTCTTACATTCCCGCTGAAGGTCTCTGGCTGTTAAATCAATACCCACGGTCAATTCCTTATAATAGCGATGTGCAAACTTTTTACTTATATTCTTTCCAAGACGGTTGATTTTGATGACAATCTCGGTTTCATAATGAATTTCGCGGGAAAAATCAGGATAAAAAAAAGGACGGTTTTTGACTATAATGGAAGTATCGGGTTTCAGGAAAAATACCGGTTGATCTGGAATTTCATCGCCGAACTCTCTGGCGTGATCAGCATAATTCCTGCCTATACAGATAATTTTCATATCCCTTATTGATTGAACATACGCAATTTAATCGAGGTAAGCACCTTCTTTGTATAAAGGGGAAATTCATTGTTAATGATCCATCCATAGTAAGCCGGATCTTTGGTAAGCACTTTTTCGACGGACTGCCCCTTATATTTTCCGAAATTAAATACTTCCCGACCTTTTTCGTCGTAAACGATCCTTCCAACATGGTCTACATTTCTGTTATGAGTGGAAAACCCAGCAAGTTTATCCATATCGTTATCCAGAGAATCATAATGATCAAGCTGGGCCTTAAGTATTTCATAAGTGGCCTGTGTGTCTGCTTCAGCACTGTGGGCGTTATTAAGCTCCTTCTTACAGTAAAATTTATAAGCAGCGGCAAGTGTTCGCTTTTCCATTTTATGAAAGATCACCTGTACATCAATGAACCTGTGCCGTTTCAGATCGTATTCAATGTCGGCTCTGAGAAATTCTTCTGCCAAAAGCGGCAAGTCGAAACGCGTTGAATTAAACCCTGCAAGATCACAACCTTCAATGAACTTTTGTACATCCTTCGCCACTTCGGCGAAAGTAGGAGCATCCTTTACATCCTCATCTGAAATACCATGAATTTCCGTAGATTTGGGATCTATAGGTATTGTGGGATTAATTCTCATGGTCTTTCTCTCTTGATTTCCGTTGGGATAAATCTTTAAAAGAGAAATTTCTACAATACGATCTTTGACAATATTGGTGCCAGTTGTTTCCAGATCCAGGAATACAATGGGCTTATCAAGTTTCAGCTCCATAAGATCATCTATGGGGTTTCATAATTATCTGTTTGTCCAGTCCAATGCACATTTCTAGCCTTATCCTCATCAGCCTCAAACCTCTTCTTCACTATCTGATTCAACCATCATAGGCATAAGAAGCATCAAAATATCCTCATCTTCATTATCTTTTTCGACCGGATACAGCAAACCAGCCCTCGAAGGATCGGACAGTTCCATCAATACCTCCCGGGCATTCAGACTGGCGAGAATTTCAAGCAAAAATGATGATTTAAATCCAATCTCCATGTTTTCGCCTTCATACTGGCAATTAAGTGTTTCCCGTCCGGAAACCGAAAAATCAATATCCTGGGCCGAAACAGTAACCTGGTTGCCCTCCAGACTGAGTTTTATCAAATTGCTGGCCTGATTGGAGAATACAGCCACCCTTTTAATGGTATTGTAAAACTCCAGCCGGTCAATGGTAAGTTTATAAGGATTGTCTGAGGGAATAACACTATCGTAATTGGGATAATTCCCCTCCGTTAACCTGGAAATAAGCTTATATTTTGGCAGTACAAATTGTACGTTCTTGTCATCAAAACGCACCTCAACCTGACTTTCCTCCTTGCTTAAAATATTCCTTATCAATGAGGCGGGCTTTTTGGGAAAGATAAATGAAGATTCCTCTCCGGGCGAGACATCCTGTCTCCGATACCGAACAAGCTTATGGGCATCCGTTGCAACAAAAGTAAGGTTTTCGGTGGTGAGCTCTACATATATGCCGTTCATTACCGGCCGGAGCTCATCCTCAGCAGTTGCAAAAATGGTTTTGTCAATTCCCTGATATATCAATTCGGATGCCACCTGCAATTGGGTTTCCTGTTCGCTTTTGATTTCCGGGAGCTGGGGGAAATCCTCCGGATTCTGGCCAACGAGATTATACTTACCGTTTTCCGAATTCAATTCAATCCCCAGTGTTTCCATATTGATATTAAATGTCAATGGCTGTTCAGGGAATTCTTTAAGCATATCCGTCAAAATTCTTGCTGGTACGGCCACTTTTCCTTCATCGGTAACATTCTCTAGATCAATGGTAGTGACTAGCGTAGTTTCCAGATCCGAAGCAGTAATGTTCAATTCATTCCCCCTCAGATCAAAAAGAAAATTATCGAGTATGGGTAATGTGTTTTTGGTACTGATAACCCTCCCGATGGATTGTAGATGCTTCAACAATTCTGTACTGGATATTACAAATTTCATCTTTCCTGTATTTTTATATTTACATTAAATTCATATTATAAGCTTAGAATAAAACAGATCATAGAATTATCTGTCAAAAGGTTACCTAAACTGATTATTTTTCCCGAAAATAATCAATTTCTTTCAACAACGGGTCAAATTCAGTATATTTTATTAACAGAATTTCCCCAACACGTTCAAACCGCCCATACAGTAAATTCAGGTCATAGC
>JBKGZA010000095.1:0-12013 GCA_046545815.1 Bacteroidales bacterium | reverse complement strand
TAGAGCATCAGCTTCCCAAGCTGAGGGTCGCGGGTTCGATCCCCGTTTCTCGCTCTTTTTTAATGATTGAATGCATGAATGATTGAATAAGGCTAAAAGAAACCTTGTAAAATGGTTACATGGTCTTTTGAAAGAAGGCTAAGGCTGAGTTTAAGAATATTTTGCGAAATTGCCATCTGCAATTTTGCCAACTGATCAACTCCTTCCAGACACTCAGATCAATCATTTATAATACAACCTTGCGCATATCAGATGGACCGGTGATTTATAGAATTATATCCCCCGATCTTTTAAACTCCCTCATGATGTCCAGCGATTCCCGGGCATAGCGTTGGGCACCCCCGGGATCATTGCGGCGGCTACTCAGGGCGATGATGATGTATTTCTGATGTTCGTAAAGGAGATAGAACATCCTTCGGATGTTGGCATCACCGGTATGTGTGTCGATCCGTTGCCCGTAGCCTTCCCGGAAGGGTGGCCGGGTGACCCCGCAGTATTCCGCGATGGCCAGGTCCCATTCAATGTCACCCCAGCAGGCGCGGTCAAAGTCAATCAGGCCGGTCACCTTTCCGTCTTCATCTACCAGCAGATTGGTTACCCACAGGTCGCCGTGGCACAGGCGGGAAGTCTGGCAGTGCCCGAATATTTGCAGATTATCCTCGAGCAGCTGGTATGCCATATCATAGGTTTCTCCGTCGTATATACCCTGTTTTCTAATGTCGTCCAGCATTTTCCGGTACATGATGCGGAAGGCCTCCTTCCAGTTGTTCTGTGGCTCCATTGGATGGTGGGCTCCCACGTAGCCGAAAAGATTATTGGGTTCGGTGACCGAGTGGATCTGCCGGACGTATTCACCCCATTCCTTAAATGCGTTGATAAACGCAGTGTTGGACAGGGATGCCTCACTCAATGGTTTTCCCGACAGTTTGTTCATGATCAGATAATCCCGGTCAATAAGGGATCGGCTAAAATCATAGGCAATAATCCGGGGTACAGGAACGCTGGTCTCATTGAGCAAACGATTATGAATTTCAGGCTCCTGGCGCATCATTCTATACTCATAAAACAGTTGCAGCAGGGAATCCGAAGGGGCTATCCGCATGATGTATTCATCATTCTTCTCATCCAGAATGCGAAATGTTTCGGAAAACCTGCCGGCGCCAAATGACTTGACTTCCGTTGGTTCCGCATGACATTGGTGCCGGAACAGTTCACTCGCTCGTGATTTGGATACACTCATATGACCTTTGCCTTTGTTTTAAAGCATATAAAAATAAAAATGTTATTGAAAGAATGAAAATGATGGGGTGAAATATTGATTTCTGGAAAGAGAAACGATTGTTTGCAGTTGGGGCCTTTGGAAAATATCATATTTTAAAATAAGTAAGATGTATTGCATTCGTTAAATATTATTCTTAAATTGCTACCAATCATTAAAACTAAAAAACAGATCTACTATGAAAAGACAAGCCATCACTTTAGGACGTGTAGGTATTTTATTACCTGTTGCTGCAATTATTCCCCTGGTTGGTTTCCTGGCTGGTATAGCCGCCCTGGTGCTTTTGGTGATATCTCATTACTATTTTTCAAAGGTATATGAGAAGCCTGTTATTTTTAACAATGCACTGACCGGCACCATTGTACATGTTGGAGGCAATCTGATAGGGGGTATTGTTATTGCCATTGCTGTAGGAGCTACAGCCTTATCCTTATCTTTTCAGGATACCGCGAGCTTTGAGTTTTCTGAAATCACCAGCTTGATTTTTGGAAGCGGGTTAACAATTGCGGGAGCCGTAATCATGCTTGCAGCATCAATAGTCGGATTGTATTTTATCTTTAATTCGCTGACGGCTCTTGCAGAACAAACCGGCATCAAGCTATTTAGAACGGCAGGTTTGCTCTATTTTATCGGTGCTATTGCAATGGTTGCTTTTTTTATTGGTGCTCTGGTTATTTTTGCAGCCTGGATCATTCACCTTATCGCTTATTTTTCTATACAACCTGAAGGTGAAACGGTAGCAGAAACAGGCTGACCGGAAGTTTGCCATTAAAAAGATGGTATAGATTCCGTGATTATCAGACAATAATAATTGAATTGACGGGCAAGCCAAACGGAATGGTTTGCCCGTATTCTATGTAATGGATTAAACAGGGCAACCCTCACCTATGCGCTGCTATTCCACATTTTCTTTTTTTATCTTATTATTCCTCCATTTCCTTCTGTTTTTCCTGGTTGTATCGGTAATGGGCCATGGCAAAGCGCAAATCGCTGTAGGTAAATTCATCACCAAGTTTTGCCTTGATATCGTTTAATTTCGTTGAATTCAAATGTTCCGCTACATAAATAATTTTCTCCAGTTTGTCATTGTCGAGAAACGTGTTCACCCCGATCTCACCCTGACCAATCCAATGCGACATATGGCCTTCAATGGTAGATACGGCCAGTGATCTTTCGGCAGCGATCTCTTCGATGGTTTTGCCTTCTTTAAACATCTGCCGGGTGATCTCTTTGGTGCTGCGCCTGTCTTTTTTTGCACCTTTGCCTTTTTTAAGGTTTCCCTGGTGGTCTTTCTCCTTTTTCTTTCCTTCATCCCGGGATCTTTTTTCCCTCTCTTCATAAAAAGAAGGAAGCTGAATGGTATCCCTGGAGATTTCCTTGTCCTGAATCACAGCATCAAGGAGTGCCCCGGCCTTTTGAATGGATTGTACCTGGCTGAAAAAGGAGTGTTCAAGGTCGCGTAGTTCCCGGATGTATTTTTTTACTCCGTCTTCTTGTTGGGTTTTTTTGATGTGCTTGCGGATTTTTTCAGAACAGGCATTGAGGCGGGGTTCAAAATAATCTTTGGCTGCCTTTACCCTTTCCTGCATCAAAGTAAGCCATTGTCCGTTCTGTGATTGTGTTATTCTTTTCAGCTGGTTCTGGAATTTATCCCCTACCACCTTGATATCTTTTACATCTTTTCTGAGTCCTGCCGCCCAGCTTTTGTATTTCTGTTTGGCCGACTTGTTCTGATCCTTGTCATAACCGGAAAGATGGTGTTGTATTTCTTCAAACAAAGGCGAAAAGTTAAACGCACCGGAAATGTAGTTGCAGATAAAGCGGGGCAGCTCTTTTTTGTATTCTTTTTCAAGGGTTTCGGTGGTATGCTTGTTGGCAGAAAACCGGTTCAGCGCTTCGTGGGGCTCCAGCATGTTGTCCGGTAGCGGTGCGTTGAGCACCAATCCTTCCAGAGAAACCAGGCGGGAAAGGGCCACATAGATCTGGCCCGGCGCAAAGGCCTGCGAAACATCAATGATGGCTTTGTCAAATGTCAATCCCTGACTCTTATGAACGGTTATTGCCCAGGCGAGTTTGATGGGGAAATGGGTAAAGCTACCTTTAACTTTTTCTTCAATTTCATTGGTTTGCCTGTTCAGCGTATATTGTTTGTTTTCCCAGGTGTAGGGTTCCACTTCCACAGGCGGGGTCTCATCATTGAAATGCACTTCGATCCTGTCATCGGAAAGGGACTCGATCATGCCGATCTTGCCGTTGTAATACCTTTGTTCTCCCGAGTAATCGTTTTTGATGAACATGATCTGGGCTCCTTTCTTAAGTTCCAGTGTATATTCGATGGGGTAGAGGTGCTCCCCGAAATTACCGTCAATTTCAGCCTCGAACCGCAATGGTTTTCCCGGTAGGTTTTTCAAGGCCCTTTTGTTGATTTCATTCGCTTTATGATTATGGGTCGTCAGAAATACATAACCTTCCTCTTTTTTGGGCTTAAAATGGGGATGGTGATGTCGGTTTAGTATTTCGATATCTGTGCTGGTCACGCTGTTGTCCCGAAAATGATTCAGAATTTCTATGAATTGCCGGTCGGTTTGGCGGAACACTTTTTCGAGTTCAATATACACGGGAGGCTGTTCTTTTAGTGCCTTTGCCTCAAAAAAGAAATTGCTTGTATAGAAGGGGTCGAGGAATTTTTTTTCTTCCCGTTTGATCACCGGGGGAAGCTGCAGTAGGTCGCCGATGAAAAGCATCTGCATCCCTCCGAAGGGAACACTGTTTTGTCTTCGCACGTAGCGCAGCACCGTGTCAATTGCGTCCAGTGTATCTGCCCGGAGCATGCTTACTTCATCTATGATCAGTGTTTCGGCTGCACTGATCATTTTCTTCTTGTGGCTGTTCATACGGAGCGATTTTTTGATCGAGGCGGGCGTACTGATCTGGGTGGTGATGATTTCATCGTCGATGGGTGGATTTGAAGGGATGAAACTTCCAAAAGGGAGCTGAAAGAGGGAATGAAGTGTCATACCCCCTGCATTGATGGCTGCTATGCCGGTGGGTGCAGCCACCAGAACATTTTTATGGGTTTTGCGGACAATGGATCTTAAAAAGGTGGTCTTACCGGTACCTGCTTTTCCTGTAAGAAAGATATGTCGGTTGGTGCTGTTTACAAACTTTGTTGCCAGTTCGAAAGGGGAGACATTGTTGCTTTGGTCCATAGGTGTTGTTTTATATTGCTTAATATTTGAGTCCAGACTAAAAAATTTTTTCCTGCCACCAAAACACGAAATTTCATTAAAAATAAAACACTGAATATCTTTTTCTTGTGGGCTTTGGTTTTTGGAGCTTTAGTGGCATTTTCTTAATTTAATCCTTTTTAGATTGAACTCATATTTTATTTTAAAATTTTAAGCATCACTAATTAAAAATCAGTACTTTTCAATTGTTCTCTCGCAGTGTCGAGCTTTTGCGCCCGTCGTGCAGTCGTGTTAGCGTTACACAATCTCCGAGACGCAAACATTGCGTCTTTACTGCTGCCTCGCTGTCCATATAATCAATCATCTCCTCTTCCTCACCACTCTCAACTCACTCATTAATTGCGCGTTGTTTATTTTTTAAAATTTGCTGATCAGTATTTACTGTACAGATTAAATACCGCATACATTATTATTCCATCCTCACAATCTTCGGCTTGAATACGGCCAGAATATCTACCATTTCTTCCTGGAGGTGCATCACCTCATTGATGTCTTTATAGGCCATGGGAGACTCATCCAGGCCTCCGCCGATAAGCTCGATACCTTTTTCATCGAGCAATTCCTGCAGCTCTTTAGCTTGAAACTGCTTCCTGGCCTGATTCCGCGACATGACCCGGCCGGCACCATGGGCAGCGGAATTAAGGGATTCCGGGTTGCCTTTCCCCCGTATAATATAACCCGGTGAAGCCATGGATCCGGGAATGATTCCCAGCACATCCTTATGGGCAGGTGTAGCTCCTTTTCTGTGTAGGATTGCAGATTCTCCTGACGGCAGTTTTTCTTTCCAGGCAAAATTGTGGTGATTTTCCATCATTGCCAAAGGCTGACGGCCCAGAGATTCCGAAAGCTTTTCATGGATCACATGATGGTTGGCTGCCGAATAATCGCCGGCCCAATTCATGGCTTTCCAGTATTCAATACCTTCCTCCGCCGAAAGGTCAAGCCAGGCCAAAGCCCGTGCTCCTTTAGGCAGTTCGCATTTATCCATGGCTATTTTGGTGTAATAGCGGGCAATTTCCGCACCAGGGCCCCGCGAGCCGGAATGGGAGAGAATGGCAAAATAAGTACCCGGCTGTAGGTCATGTTCCGGTATATAGTTTTTGAGTTCAAGCATGCCGATGTCCACAAAATGGTTGCCATTTCCGGATGTTCCCAGCTGATCATGCGCTTTCTTTTTGAGTGTTTTTAAAAAACTGATTTCATTCAGCTCCGGTCGATCCAATATGGGATGATGTTTGGGTTCTTTAAATTCAGCTTTGCCAAACCGTGTGTTTTCTCTCAGCAGATTTTTCAGGCGGTTATTGTTTTTGTGGATCTGGTCTATATTCAAATCGTAGATAGACATGCACATCCGGCAACCAATATCCATGCCCACCCCGTAGGGAATCACTTCATTTTTCGTGGCCAATACGCCACCGATGGGCAATCCATATCCCTGATGGGCGTCAGGCATCAGTGCTCCCTGTAAGGATATGGGTAACTGCATGGCTGTGGTCATCTGATCCAGAGCACCCTTTTCTATCTCTTCCTTGCCGTATATATTATAGGGCTTTTGCTTATCCAGACTGACGGAGATTTTCTTTTGCGATTTATTATTTTCCTGAAGGACTTCGGCAATTTTACCGAGCTGGGGATGGTTGATAAATTTGTTGGGATTTTTATGCACCTTTTTGAGAACCTCAAGGACTTCAGCTTTATTGTGGTGCTTATAATATTTGAGCATAATGTTTTTAGCCACGCTCATGGCTCGATCATCGGCAAAGCCTATCCTTTGTAGATCCTTGCCCCGTAAATTAAGCTTTTTCATGGTTATACCGGATCAATAGATTTGTATAATAATTAAATTTAATACATGGTTACCGTGTGAAATTGCTAAATTGTTAAAAAGGGTGCAGCTAAGGCTAAGAACAGGGAATATTTAGTTTTTGCCAACGGTTCTTTTGCCCTTTGCCAACTAAAATTCAAAATACATCCTTTATTTCAAACTTCATGTTGTTGAACTCAAAGGTATCTCCCTTCTGCAGGCCTTCCATGGCTTTATAGATGGGTACATCCTTGGAGATTACAAAGTAAGTTTCTCCGTCCACTTCTATTTTACCAAGTCCTAGGGCGACGAACATATTATGTTTATCCGTAATAACAACAGCCCCAAATTCCACCTTATCTTCAATGCCGTCAAAAGAGACTTTTTTTAATATATGGATATCGGCTACTGCCTTTTGAAGCTGTTCGGCATATATATCGCGTTTTCTGAGTAATTCTGACCGGGAACCGTCAAACACATCGTGTTCCTGCTCTGCTTCATTGGCATCAATCTGTATTTCGTTCATGGTATTTCTCGCAATTTCAGCGTTGTTCTCCAGAATTTCAAGGCATTTGTTATAAATTGCCTTTTTCCGCTCCAGTTTCTCCGTTTTATTATTGTCCATACAACCAGCTCCGTTTTATTACACAATTATCTTAATCTCATCCCGGTTAGGGTCATAAATAATCGTACAATATATGTAAATTTTTTCCGGAATGAAAGTAATATGAAATTTTGGTTTCAGCAAATGGATTTTTATTGGTTTTAAACAATTTTATAACAATGGAATTATACTCAATTTTATTATTTTGGCACTTAAAAATTTTAAGATCCTATGAAAAGAAAAGTTATTCAATTACCGGTATTACTAATAGTATTGTTGTTTTTTGGTTTGAATTACGGATTTTCCCAATCGAAGGCCGACTGGGAGGGCGGTTTTCCCGAAGGGTGCACCAGTATAACGGCAGGCAAAGACGCCACTGCCGACGGCTCGGTCATTACTTCCCATACCGATGACAGTCACCGCACCCGTTCCTGGATGGATATTGAGCCACCCCGTGATCACGAATCGGATGCTACGGTTCCCATGTATAAGCGCACCAATGATTCCACTCAGGCGATGCCCGCCTATAAGCATGAGCGAATAGGGGAGATACCGCAGGTAGAACATACCAATGGTTATCTGAATACCGCTTATCCGAGTATGAATGAGCATCAGCTTGCTATTGGCGAATCCACTTTCGGAGGAAGGGATGAACTTCAGTCTGACGAAGGTTTGATTGATTGCCAGCGTTTATGCCAGCTTATGCTTGAGCGGACTACCACTGCGCGTGAAGCCATCAGGCTGGCCGGCAGGCTTACCCAAAAATACGGCTGGAATGATTATGGCGAGTGTCTGACCATTGCCGATGAAGAGGAGGTATGGCATTTTGAGATCGTTGGCCCCGGCAAGGGAAAAGTTGGTTCCATATGGGCCGCCCAACGGGTACCCGATGATCATATCTCGGTCAATGCCAATGCTTCAAGGATCAGGCAAATTAACCCTGAGGATTCCGGTCATTTCATGGCTTCCGATAATGTGAAAGAGGTGGCCAGAGAAAAAGGATGGTGGGATGAAGAAGAAGGCCCTTTTGAATTCTGCTATGCTTATGCTCCCGAAAGCCGTGAATCTTTAGCTGCCCGGAGAAGAGAATGGAGGGTGTTTGATCTGCTGGCTCCTTCTCTTGATCTGAGCCCGGCCACAGAAAATTATCCCTTTTCTGTCAAGCCCGATGAGAAGGTTGAACTCAGTGCTCTGGTGGAGGTGTTTAAGGATTACTATCAGGGTACACCCTACGATATGCGTCGCAATACCACCTGGGAGAATGAAGAGGGAGAAAAGGAGATATCGCCGCTGGCGAATCCCTTTATGCCCTATGATCAGCTGGCCATTGAAGATGTAAGTGGCGGATGGTATCACGTGAATGAAGAAAATGGTGATATTCGGTTTCTTGGCGAAAGGACCATTGCCCGCTGGTACACCATGTACGGAACGATCATTCAATGCCGCAGCTGGCTGCCGGATGAAGTCGGAGGCGTGGTTTGGCTCGCTCAGGATAACATTGCTTCTTCCATCTACATCCCTGTTTATGCAGGAACGACAAGGCTGCCTGATTCGTACAGCACCCCGGGAAGAACCGATGGCTTTACCAGGGAATCAGCTTGGTGGGCATTCAACAGGCTTGGAACACTCGCTGCTCAACGCTGGGGCGACATGCATAAGGATGTCGATGCGGTATGGAATCCCTGGCAAAAGAAGCTTTTCGAAAAGCAATCTGAAATTGACAGGAAAGCGCAGGAGCTTTACCGGGAAGATTCGGAAAAGGCTAAGGAGTTCCTGACCAATCATACCAACAAGTGGGGCAACAAAGTGGTTGAAAAGGCTTGGAATCTCGGGGATAAGCTGTGGACTAAATACGACGAACAGTTTTAAAAGTTTAAAGCTTGGATTAATTTATAAAATCATAACTTTGTCCGGGTATATGGAAGTCCTGCCCGGATTTTTTTATTAAGGATTTCTGTCTAAACATTTTTTAAAGAGCTATATTTTATGAAAAGTTTTGCCAGTGATAACAATTCCGGTGTACATCCTGAAATATTCATTGCTTTGCAGGAAGTAAACAGATGGCACGTGCTTGCCTATGGAGATGATAAATATACCCGCCAGGCATATCAGAAGTTTAAGGATTATTTTGGCGAAGATACGGGGATCTATTTTGTGTTTTTGGGTACAGCAGCCAATGTATTGGGGCTTGGTGCCCTCAGCCGGTCGTATCATTCAGTGATATGTGCGGAAACATCCCACATTCATGAGGACGAATGCGGGGCTCCTGAAAAATTCAACGGCATCAAACTTTTGCCTGTGGAAACCGAAGATGGCAAACTTACCGTGGAAGGGGTAAAGAAACACATTAAAGGCATTGGATTTGAGCACCATAGTCAACCCCGGATCATCTCCGTTACTCAAGCTACGGAGCTGGGCACTGTTTATTCCAAGAATGAGATCAGGAAACTTGCAGACTATGCCCATGAAAATAATATGTACCTTCATATGGACGGGGCAAGGATAGCAAATGCTGCCGTTAGTCTTGGAAAAGGCTTAAATGAAATTACCAGAGACGCAGGTGTGGATGTGCTTTCTTTTGGTGGAACCAAGAATGGCATGATGTATGGTGAAGCAATCCTTTTCTTTAATAACATGGCAGAAGAAGAATTTAAATACATCCGCAAACAAGGGATGCAACTGGCCAGCAAAATGCGTTTTATCTCTGCTCAGTTCCTGAGGTACCTTTCCAATAACCTGTGGTATGAAACGGCCAGCCATTCCAATGCCATGGCCCGCCTTCTTGCAGATGAGGCCGCTAAGATAGATGGAATTGAAATTACCCAGAAAGTGGAAGCCAATGGGGTTTTTGCCAAAGTTCCGCCTGAGATTATTCCTGAGCTGCAAAAGGAATTTATGTTTTACGTCTGGGACCACAAAAAATCGGTTGTACGCTGGATGACCTCCTTTGATACCACAGAGGGGGATATCTATGATTTTGTTGAGCTGATGAGAAAGCTGACGGGGGAAGCTGAAGGCTAGCAGTTAAAGGTATTATTCATTTATTGTCAGCTGGGCATTTAGCTGTTCAAAACTTCAAACCCTAAACTTTAAACCTGAAGCCCGTTGCTCTTTATCTTTTGCTATTCATACTTAGTATCAAAACCAGGCACCAACTGCTGCTACAGCCAACCCGAGATCCGAAACCCTGCACCAGAGACTCGAAATATTTCCAATTTTTGCTCTATGTTCTCGTGCTCTGTGCTATCCTCAACCATAAGGCAGGAGCAGTGAGCTATCCCCGTAGCTCAGAAAACGGAAATCATTTCTGAGGGCGTAATCATAGATTTTTTCCCAGTCGTCCCCGACAAATGCTGCCACGAGCATCAGCAAAGTGCTTTTGGGAAGGTGAAAATTTGTGATCAGTCCCCGGGTAAGTTTGAATCGGTATCCCGGCGTAATCATGATTTGAGTGCTTGCCTTCAGATGGTTTTGTCCGGTATCCTCCAGATACTCCTTAATGACATTCAGAGAATCGCAAACATCTATCTTGTCGGGCAGTTTCAGATGTTCCCATTGATTTAAGCCGATGTGATCTTTATCTATCTTTTGTTTATTCATTTTAATGCCAAGCCAGTACAGACTTTCCAGCGTTCTTACCGAAGTGGTTCCCACTGCGATGATTTTACCATGATGATGAATGAGCCGGTTTAAGGTTTCCCGTGATACGGAAAAGTGTTCCAGATGCATGGTGTGCTGGTCGGCAGTTTCAGTTTTTACCGGTCGGAAGGTTCCCGCTCCTACGTGAAGGGTAAGCTCGCTGCGCATGATACCTTTCTTGTCCATCGCTGCAGTTACTCTGTCACTGAAATGGAGACCCGCAGTAGGGGCCGCAACAGAGCCTTTTACCCTGGAATATATGGTTTGATACCTTTCTTTATCTATAGTACCGTTTTCTCTTTTTAAATAGGGTGGAATCGGAACTTTGCCTGCATGATCGAGAATTTCACCAAATGTAAACTCTTTGTTGTCCCACGAAAATTGAATGATTACATGGTTCTCCCTGCGGTCAATCTTCCGGGCCTGCAAGTGTACCGGAAGTCCTCCGATTTGCATGGTGTTCTCGAGGACATCTGTTTTCCACTTTTTCAGGTTTCCAACCATACATTTCCAGCGAACGATTTTATTTTGCCTGAAAGCTGAAGCATAATCAGGTGGTTCCGCCGGTTCAAGACAAAATATTTCTATATGGGCGCCTGTTGACTTTTGAAAGAAAAGACGGGCATATATCACTTTGGCATTATTGAAAACCATTAAATGACCGGGTGAAAGATATTGGGGAATATTTCGGAAGCAGTCACTGGTAATGTTGCCGGAACGGTAAACCAACAACTTTGATCCATCCCTGTCGGGTAAAGGATATTTGGCGATTTGCCCTTCAGGTAAATTATAATCAAATGATTCCACCTGGATGTGTTTCGGATTCACCATATTTTTATCGTTTGATATGCAAAATTAGTTAATTTTGACGTTCCCTTTAAAATATACATATAACCATTTGACATATAATTGTTTCATTATAAAATTGGAAGGAGATGAAATTAAAGGTCGGCGACCAGGTAAAATTTTTAAACGACACAGGAGGTGGAAAAGTCACCGGTATCATTAACAGGGATATGGTCAACGTGCTGAATGAGGATGGATTTGAAGTACCCGTTTTGAAGGAGGAACTGCTCAAGGTAGAAGATGGGGAGAACAAAGAAGAAAAACAATATACCTCCGAAGAAGAAGATATTGAGCAAGGAGAGGAGCCGGATTATGATGCTTTCGGGGAGGAGGTCCCGGATATTGATTTTTCGGGTGATACAGAAGAGCCGGGCAATCACGTATATTTTTCTTTTGTTCCGCTGGACCGGAAGAATCCGGTTAATGCCGATTTAGAGACTTATCTCGTCAACGATAGCGATTTTCACATTTATTATCTGATTTTGCTCAAAAGGGCCCACACCTATGTGTATTTTGCCTCGGGTCAACTGGAGGACAATATGAAAATGTTTATTAAAACCATTGAAAATGATCGTTTCAATGAACTTAAACAT
>JBKGZA010000094.1:0-12190 GCA_046545815.1 Bacteroidales bacterium | reverse complement strand
TCTAAGTTTTCAACACTTTTGAAATCCCATCTGCTTACGGTAACATCTGAACGGCCCATATCCAGAGATCTTCTTTCCGTTCCCGTCGTCTTGAATGTTTCACCTGTTACCTCATAATCATTGGTATTTAACGCTCCGCGTTGAAGTTGGATGTCTCCTGAAGTATTCAAGTCATTTTGAAGGGACCATTTGCCGTTCGGTCCGTCAAAGATCACATCGGAATGGAGTTCAGGTTGTATGTCAATGGTGTTGTTTTCATTTTCTGCCTTCATAAGAAGATCACCATAATATTCATTTGCGAGTGCTTCAGGTAATTTGACAGAACCATAAATCTTAAGTTTTGCCCCGGTCCATTTCTTAAATATGAAATGCCGGCTATTAAGCCCACCCTGAGGCCGCACATTTTCCCAAACAAGATTATTACAAGTGGCTTCTCCTTTAATTTTTATAGATTGGCCGGGATCAGAAAAAGAATTGTGATCGATGATCACATCATCATCTCTTGTCGGTACTCCGGCTCCACCCGTGCCTCCGCTACTCTTCGCCCAGTGAGAGGGATCATCCCAATTCCCGCTTCCATTTACCCAGTATAATTCAGGGTTTTCAGAATCTCTTTGATCAACCTTTGAATCACCCATTCCATTAGAAGGAAAAGCAGAAAAATTCAGAAAATCAATATCCTGTATATATCTCTTCCCAAATCCGGGAAAAGAATGTGTCTGGTAACTGAGCCCTGGCCGATGTCTGCTCCCCATATAGGAATTACCGGAAATAAAGGCATTATTGGCAAAAGATTTTGTACTTATAATATTCCCTGTCGGCGATGAAAAATTTCTCCTGTATTTATTTATTTCTTTAAAGAAAGAAAAATCTGGTTGATGCAGAAGCGGATCAAACCAGGAAGGAAAAATTAAAAACCGCTCTTGAAGAAGAGGGTTCGAAGGGGACGCATGCCGGCTAAAATTATTCTCAAATCTTATCTGATCCCCTGCATTATCAGGGAAATGTCCTGAACCGGACCAATGGATTAAAACATTTGTATCCGCACTACCGCTTAGCCAATATGGTTCATTGGATTGTATGGCCTGTATACATATAAAGGAAAGCAAAATAAAGAAAAGAAAAGACATACAAGGTTTTAATCGTCTGAACATGTGACCAAAATTTTGATTATTAACTAAATACTGAGCGATGTTAATAAAGTTCTACGGGAAAATTTGATTTTTGTTGCAAAAAATCAGGATAGTCCGATGTTACAGCCAGATTTTTTCAACATAATGGTTCCATTACTGCTTTACGAAAAAACCGCACCCTGTGGATAACTTTTTTGGTAAAACCGGAATTTTTTTGATTAAAAGGCAGTATTTAATGGTGAATGTAAAAAAATATCAGATATTCTCTCTTAATTCGGCTGTAACATATTGGCGTGTAATATAGCGGACGGGATACCAGGCGGCAATGAAACCAATCGCCAGTACGGTGGCAAATACTCCCAAAACGTCTAGCCACTGGATTTCCACCGGATAATAGTCCACCACGAATGACCCCGATTGTCCCAAACGCAGCAAACCAAATGTTTCCTGCAGCCAGCAGATGAAAAGGCCCACTCCGGTTCCAGCAAGGGCTCCAATGACGGAGATCATCCAACCTTCCATGAAAAAGATTCTTCTGATGGTTTTCAGACTGGCTCCCAAACTCCTTAATATGACGATGTCCTCTTTTTTATCGATGATGAGCATGGTCAATGATCCGATGATATTAAAAGAGGCGACAATGAGAATAAAGGTAAGGATCAGGAAAATATACCATTTCTCGGCTTGCATGACTTTATAAAACACTTCATGTTGCTCATTACGGTTTTTTACCACATAATCTTTTCCCAGTATCTCTTCTACCTGTTTTTCCACCTGGTTCATCTGATGGTTTTCATTAACTTTTATTTCCACGGCCGTCACTTCGCTTTTATAATCAAGCAGATCACGGGCGAAGTCAATGGGAACGATCACATATTGGGCATCATACTCGGGCTGGGTAGAAAAGATGCCCGAAGGAAATATATATTTTCGTTTAAATGCCTCTCTGGGATTTACCATGGCAGTTTGGCCTCTTTCCGGGACATAAATATTCAGGGGCTCCATAAAATTCAGACTCACCGATAAAAAATAGGCCAGACCCTTTCCCAGTACAGCCATGTCTTTATTTTCCCCGCGAAGAAGAAATTCACCATTGGTTATCATGCTGTCCAAACCGGATAGTTTTATAAAATCATCCGGTACACCCTTGACTCTGCCAATATATTGTTTTTCATTGTATCTGATCAGTGCATTCTCCTCCAGTACACCACAAAAAACCTCCACGCCGGCCAGATTTTTAACTGAATCAAAACCCGGGTCTTCATCAACTACAAAGGTTTTTCCTTTTTCAGGGGTGATTTGAATGTCCGGATCAAACGCACTGTAAGTAGATTTGATGAGGTCTTCAAAGCCGTTGAACACGGAAAGTACTACTACCAGAGCCATTGTGCCTACGGTGACGCCAATAACCGAGATCAGAGAAATGATATTGATTACATTTCTCAGCTTTTTGGTCAGAAAGTATCGTTTTGCTATAAAAAAGGGGAAATTCACAATCAGTCCGATTTCTTGTCGTTTTTGTCTTTATTCAGTAACCGCTCTATGTTATCAATATAATCCAGCGAGTCGTCAATGAAGAAGTTTAATTCAGGTATTTTGCGCACCTGATGCCTGATTCTGTTTCCAAGTTCATAACGTATTTCACTGCCATACTGCCTGACCAACTTCAGGGTTTTATCGTTGTCCTTACTGGGATATATGCTCAGATAAACCTTGGCAATCAATAGGTCGGGCGATATACGCACCACAGTCACTGTAATCATCTTTCCTTCAAAATGGCTTCTGCTTTTCTTCTGTAAAATATCTCCCAATTCTTTCTGTAAAAGCCTTGCAACCTTTTTTTGTTTGGTATTAGCCATAGTTCATCCCTTTCTTAAAACTTAGCTTCAAAATTAAGGGTTTTTGCATAAAGATTTATACATTTAAGGTTTGCTTTCAATAATACAAATGTAGCTGTTTTGCAAAACCTTAAATAATAAACAAATATGGAACTCTAATGTAAAAATTTTTTCAAAGCATTCCCTCAAATATGCATATTTTTCTGTGATTGATTTTATTTGCATCACCAAACGCATTGTCAATTGAAACAATAACGGAAAAAACATGAAACTTTATCCCTTATTTTCAAAAAAAACAAAAAAATACCATACCGGTCTGGTGTTAAGCGGTGGTGCTGCAAGGGGATTTGCTCACATTGGTGTGCTCAAGGCCCTCAATAAGCACGGCATTTATCCCGATGTGGTGTCGGGGGTCAGCGCCGGGGCCCTGGCGGGGGTTTTATACTGCGATGGTTATAAACCCGGCGAAATTTATGATATTTTCAAGGATAAAAGTCTGCTTAAGTTTGCTACCATTACCATTCCGAGAGACGGTTTGCTTGGAATTGAAAACCTGAGGAAAGTGCTTGAATCTACACTTAGGGCCCAGACTTTTCAAGAACTTCAGGTTCCCTTCTATTGCAATGCCACCAACATGAATGAAGGCATTGCCGAATATTTTCATGAAGGAGAACTGATAAGCAAAGTCATTGCTTCAGCGAGCATCCCGGTATTGTTTAAGCCTGTTTATTTCAACAATACCACTTATGTTGACGGTGGTGTTGCCGACAATTTCCCGGTATACCCTATTCAGGACAAAGCAGAACACGTTATTGGGGTTCATGTTAATCCTACAGGCAAAATACAAAGCCTGAAAAGTTTGATGAAGATTGCGGAACGAAGTTTTCACGTAATGGTTAATTCGAGGATAAAGGAGATGGCGGACAGCTGCGACCTGTTCATTCAGCCCGAAGGGCTTCACCGGTATGGATTGCTTAATGCTGGAGCGGGAAAAGAAATGTATGAACTGGGTTATGAAAGCACTATGAAAATCCTGAAAAAGAAATTCCTCAAAAAGTTCTACATCAAAGCATCATGATTTAAACCAATCAAACTGAAAAACATCAAGAATTTTAAGCATTGCTCCACAATACTTTTTAACTTTGCAATTCATCAAATACATACCGGAAAAATGAGTCGGAAACTATACATTTATAACTCTTTAACCAGAAAGAACGAGCAGTTCGAGCCCTATAATCCGCCTTATGTTGGATTGTATGTTTGCGGGCCTACGGTTTATGGCGAAGCGCACCTGGGGCATGCAAGGCCTGCGGTAACCTTTGATCTGGTATATCGATATCTCCGGCATCTTGGATATAGGGTGCGGTATGTACGCAATATTACCGATGTGGGACATCTTGAAAGCGATGCGGATGCAGGAGAGGATAAAATAGCCAAAAGGGCCCGGGTGGAAAAGCTTGAACCGATGGAGATTGCGGAGCGTTACACCCGGAGTTACCACAGGAATATGGATCAGATGAATGTTTTAAGACCCAACATTGAACCCCGCGCCTCCGGCCACATCATTGAGCAGCAGCAACTGGTAAAACAAATTCTGGAGAATGGCTTTGCATATGTCCAAAACGGTTCGGTCTATTTTGATGTGGAAAAGTATAACCGATATTACAATTACGGTAAGTTGTCAGGGAGAAACATAGAAGAACTAAGAGCCAATACCAGGGAGCTGGAAGGGCAGGAAGAAAAGAAGAATCCCTTTGATTTTGCACTCTGGAAAAAAGCAAATCCCGATCACATCATGCAATGGCCTTCGGAATGGAGCAACGGCTATCCCGGATGGCATCTGGAGTGTTCAGCCATGAGCATTAAATACCTGGGTGAACCTTTTGATATCCATGGTGGAGGTATGGACCTGTTATTTCCTCACCATGAATGTGAAATTGCCCAGTCGACTGCTTCCAATGGCAGAGAGTCTGTTCGCTACTGGATGCATAACAACATGGTGACCATTAATGGACAGAAAATGGGCAAATCGCTTGGAAATTTCATTACACTGAATCAGTTCTTTTCGGGAGAGCACGAGTTTCTGGAAAAACCCTACAGTCCGATCACCATTAGGTTTTTTACCCTTCAGGCCCATTACCGGAGTCCGCTTGATTTCTCCAACGAAGCCCTTCAGGCTGCAGAAAAAGGACTGGAGAAGCTGCTTAAAGCAGGAGAGTCCATTGAAGATCTAAAACCTGGAGAAGAAACTGATTATGACCTGGACCAGGCAGAGGAAAATTTATATCAGGCCATAAATGATGATTTCAATACACCTGTATTGTTTTCCCATATTTTTGATCTGGTTAGATTTATCAATTCGGTATATAACGGAGAAGCCCGAATTAAAAGAGAGGACATTGAAAGGCTGAAAAAACTTTATAATGCTTTTGTGCATGACATTCTTGGCCTGGAACATGAAGAAAAGCGGGTAGGAGAAGGCGAGCTAACGAATGAGCTGATCGATATGGTACTCGGAGTCCGACTTGAAGCCAGAAAGAACAAGGATTTTGAAACAGCCGACAAGATCAGGGACCGGCTTGAGGAACTGGGCATTGAAATCATGGATAAACCCGATGGGTTTGACTGGGAGATAAAGAAGAAGTAATAATGAGTAGTGTCTCAATACTTAATACTCACTACTTCTCCCATACCCCGGCAATGGCATGACCGCAATGGCCACACTTTCCATTGTCAACATGATTTTCCGTTATATGAAATCCACGCCGGCCGAGGACCTTTTCACCGCATCCGGGACAAAAAGTATTTTCTCCTTCTGACCCGGGGACATTGCCAATATATACATAGTTCAATCCCTCCTCCATAGCGATTTTTCTGGCATTATTAAGTACTTCCACAGGTGTGGAAGAGAGGTGTTTTAATTTATGCATGGGCGTAAACCGGCTGAAATGCAGGGGTGAATCCTTAAAGCCGTTATCATAAAGCCAGCCGCACATCTCCCGGATCATATCCAGGTCATCTGTCCACTCCGGTACCACCAGGTTGGTGATTTCGAGCCATACACCTTCTTCTTTCATAATTTTCAATGTATTTAAAACAGGCTCCAGCTCACCGGCATTCAGGCGCATATAGGTATCATTGCTGAAACTTTTCAAATCCACGTTGGCTGCATCTATATATTTGCAAAGGTTACGAAGGGGTTGCTCATTGATGTATCCTGCCGTGATCATCACATTTTTGATTCCTTTATCCTTCGCTATTTTTGCAGAATCATACATATATTCATAAAAAACGATCGGCTCAGAGTAAGTATAAGCAATGGAATCACAATTGTTTTTCTGTGTCTGAGCAACGAGTTTATCCGGCATCAGGTCATAATTATCGGTCTCTTTCGGGCTTTTCTGTGAAATTTGCCAGTTCTGGCAATTTAAGCAAGATAAGTTGCAACCGGCCGTGGCTATTGAAAATGCCCGTGATTCGGGAAGAAAATGAAAAAGGGGCTTTTTTTCTATTGGATCCACATGCACAGAACATGGATTCCCATAGACAATGGAATATAGTTTGTCGTTTTCGTTGACCCTTGTGCGGCAATCGCCAACCTCTCCTTCCTTTACGGTGCAATCATTGGGACAAAGCTGACACCTCGTACCTCTCGGAGTAGAGACATAGTACTCTGCCTCCTTATTCCATTTCCAGACTTTTGATCTTGTTCTGTTAATCACCGGAGCAAAAGGGGCTGCATACAACTTCAACCCTGAAAATCCGAGAAAAGCTCCTCCGCCAAGAAGACTGTATTTGATGAATGCTCGTTTTGATATATTTTTTGACATAGCGTTGGGTTTTTGATTATAACGGTTAATATACAAAAGCATTATTGATGCCAGACAAAATAACAACCTACCTGCTCAACCTTACCACAGTCAGCAGTCCGCTCAGCAGGCTTAACCCTCCGATAACAAGGCATACATTGATGACCCCCAAAACCGGAATCAGATAAACCGTTACCAGAAAGGAGCCAATCCCGGCGCCCAGAAGATCTACGCTGTAAATATCGGATGCGATGGTCACCAGTTTTTTGAGCCTGAGCTGTGATGCAATGGAAAATACCATTCCGACCATCGCTGAGGTAGTGAACATAAGCAAAATAAAAATTGCATGGATTAAAAATGGGGGTACGTGCCCGTGCCTGAAAAGTATGAATATTAAAGGCAGCAGAATGGCAAAAGCCCCGAGGACAAGCTGTATCCGGTAAAAATTACTGACGGAAGCCTTCTTCACGATCTTTTCCCTGTAAAAAGTTCCGAATGCCAGTCCGGCCATAAAAACCGTAATGATTATACCTACTATATTGTACACATATCCGTACAAAATCTGAAAAACCACCAGCAATACAACCTCTATCGATGCCCCTGCAAAGCCGGCTGAAAACATGCCCAGATTTACAGGGTGCAGATGAATGATGAAATATAGTGCCAAAAGCCCGGCAATAAACAAAGGTATCCAGTAATTGAAATCGAAATGGCTCAGCCATTGCCTGAGGTCCAGCAGGTAGGTGACGGGTCTGAAATCCCTGTTGACATCAATATCTGAAGAAAGTTTCTTCATGATCTTTTCCGCTCTTTGTTTCAAAAGATCATCCTGAATATAGTACCGGTTCACGTATTGGGTTTCCAGACCCCTTGCTTCAACAGCTTTTGTTATCTGGTGGTTAAGCTTTGCGTCCGAAGCCACAAAATAGTTCTGGTTGCCCGGAATGATGATCACATTGGCAAATACTTTGTTCAAGGTATTGTATAAAGAAGAATACAGTTCCCTGGATTCTTCAGTCAGGTAGTTGGACGAGCCTGACAAACTGAATCCGATTACCCCTTTTTCCCTCAGATTGTCCTTCAGCTCCTCATAGAACTGTCGGGTGTAAAAACGGTTCATCTGCACCGTTGAAGGTTCGGGGAGATTGATGAGGGCCACATCATACTGCTTTACTGTTTTCTTTAGATACAGCCGTGCATCTCTGTTGATCACGTTAACCGCCGAAGTATCATAGATTCCGGAATATTTCCTTACTGCCCCAACCAGCCAGGGATTGATCTCCACGTAATCAACCTCCCTGACGGGATATTTCATGATTTCCCTGAAAACACCAGGTGTACCGCCCGAAAGCAGCAACACCCTATTGGGCTTTTGGTGCTGCACCATGGTGTAATGTACCGTTTCTTCGTCCTCGGCAGGTTGATTAGAGGAAAACAGAAGCAGATTGTTCTCATAGAAATTGAGCTGCCCGCTCTTTTTAGTAACAGCAATATTGCCATAAGGCGTTGATCTGAAATATTCGATTTGCTGGTCCTTGAAAAGAAAACTCCGTGAAATGCGATCCAGGTCCACAGAAACATTAAGCATTACAAGACCAGCAAGAAGAAGAGGCAGGGCAATCATCAGCGCTTTGTAATTCCTTCGGATGGAAACCCAGAGCAATATGCCAGGAACCACTATGCTCAGTAAGATGAGAGATTCAAAAGTTTTCAGAAACCAGATCAGTATTAGGTTAAAAAGGATTCCCCCGGCTATACTGCCGGTGGATTCCCACGAATAAGTCTTGCTTATCAGATTTTTATCATGATCCCTGGAGACGATATAACTCAAGAGGGTGAAGGTGAATCCTGACAATAAGCAGAAAGGCAGAAGGAGGAGAAAAGAACTAAGGAATATCTGTAAAAGATTGACCATTGTACCGGGGATGAA
Organism: Bacteroidales bacterium; assembly: GCA_046545815.1. Classification (GTDB taxonomy): domain Bacteria; phylum Bacteroidota; class Bacteroidia; order Bacteroidales; family UBA12077; genus JAGXLC01. The sequence goes on along the minus strand of JBKGZA010000094.1, from coordinate 3,480 downwards.
AACGATGCCCCTGAGATAATACATCAAAAAGACAAGCAGGAGAGGGAGGAGGGTCAATACAATAAGGAAATAAAGCGAAGAAGTAATGTTGCGGATATATTTTTCAGATATTCTGCCGATGTAAGCGCCCAGAGCTGTTAATAACATCCAGTTGGTTAGTATTACTCCAATAACCAGCTCGTTTCCGTAGAAAATACTCAGAAATTCACGGTGTAGCACGATCTGGGTAGCTATGGTGAGCAATCCCAGGGTTGATACTACCAGGATATAATCTTTTCCTACTGATTTTCCATTTTCAGACAAACTCACATTAAATAGAGATTACTTGTTCCTTATATTTTCCATTGACAAGTGACCAGAAAAGGATTACTGTATTTCCCGACCAAATTTGGCTTTAAAAACAGCCTGCATGCAAACCTTTCAATTTTCAGGCATTTAACTTTTTTTCGCTGAACACGATGGCGCTGTATTTATATACCTCGGCCTCCTTCCATCCTTCCCATCCGATTCCTGCTTTATCCCGTGCGCAATGGCCAAGAAACTCTTCTCTGGTCCAGTCGAATTTTTCAGCTACCTGAGGCAGCAGGGTACCCGAATTACTGCCTTTCTGAATATATACTCCGTGGGTGCCCGGCTCGATTTCATTAACCGACTGGATTTTTTCCATGGGTGTCAGAACAGATATTTCAATGATAATGTCATCCAGTTCATCTTCGGATACAGAGGAGAAGCGCATATCCTGAGTAGCCGAAGCAATGGCGAGCTGACCGACGAGTTCATATAGCGGTATCTCGGCTTTAAATCTTCCTATACAGCCACGCAATTCCTCATCCTTTTGTAGCGTAACAAATGCGCCTGTTTTCTTTTTTAAATTTTCACTCATTTTTTTCTCTTTAAATTCAGGTATCTGCGCATTTCGGATATATTCTTCCAGGGTTCTTCTGGCAATTTCCAACAATGTTTTTTTCTCTTCTTCATTCAATTGAAAATCCATGGTATTTTGATTTTTATTGTTCGCTCTGTAAAATGATAGTGCCCAGTATCCGACTACCCGGTCCTTTCGGCTGGTAACATCACCGGAATTCTGATACTGAATTTTATTTATACCGATATTTTCCTGCTCTCCGGTGATATTCAGGAGGGCATAAACGCCAGGCCATCCGCACATACTGGTTGCAAGATTTGAAATGTTTTTTGCGCATTGGATCTGAGGGTTTGCATAAGCTTATCAGGTGAATTGCCCTGGATGGCATTGGCTGTTGCTTTATCTACAGTAACTGCATCATCATATTCGGGATAATGGGAAAAATCTGTGCTGATTACAAAAAGGTTGTTTTCATCAAAGTAAGGCTCCAGAATGTCGGCCATCTCCTTCATCTTCGCCTGGTCCTGTGTGCCTGTGACAATCGGAATGATTTGAAAATCCTTTTTCAGATGATATTTCATTAAGGGAAGCTGTACTTCCAAACTATGCTCTTTGCTGTGGGCAGCTTCATTGAAGACAAAAAAATCATGTTCTTTAACAAGTTCAGAAGCCAGTTCCCGGTTGACTTTTACCTTTCCCACCGGGGTAATATAATCCCCTTTGTGATATACGGAAGCACCCTCGAAATTCACTCTGTGACTGGGGGCAATGATGAAGATATTATCAAATTGGTGTTCCGGATCAAGTTGATTGTATGCCGAAGCAGCCACCTTCCCGGAGTAGGGATAGCCTGCATGTGGCACTATGAGTGCAGCTATGCTTCCTTCCTTTTGACGGTCTTCGGCCTGACTGAAGAACTCCTCCAGCATAGCATTGAGCTCATTCTTATTTTCCGGATAAAACTGACCTGCAAACACTGCCTGGCGGTCGACAGCATCCTGCTCTCCTTCTTTTGTCTGACCCATAGACTGAAGGAAACAAAACATGAATAGAACACAGGCCATGAAAAATGCTGAATGCTTCATTACATTTATATTGATTGTTTCCGCGACTAAGATATAAAATATAGCGCTTCCCTACAAATGATCTGATGGTTCAACCCGCTATTGCTGTAAAAGCAATGTGAATTCCCTTGAGCAACCTGTTTTGGGAAAATATAGAAATTGGGTATTTTTATCCTTTGTTTAAAAATAAATATAGGCCATGAAAAATGTTCATACAATGCACCTTTTTATTTGTGCCCTTATTATAGGTATATTATCTGGTTGCCAACAGAACCCCGATATCAAAATCATTGCCCACCGGGGTGCTTCCGGGTATGTTACTGAAAACACCCTTCCGGCAGTAAAAAAGGCTCTGGATTTGAATGCCGATGCCGTGGAAGTGGACATATGGCGCACCACCGATGATTCTCTGATCGTTTTCCACGACCGGAATACAGCCAGGCTGGCAGAAGATTCCCTGGTGGTTCCCGAATCCACTTACAAAGAATTGACGAAGCTTAGGCTAAGCGGCGGTACTTATATATCCACACTGAGAAGTGTTCTGGAAATTCTGCCGTCCGACACGGAGATATTTATTGAGATTAAATGCTGTTGGGAAGAAGGTGAGGCGGGGCAGGTTTTTCCCATGCTTGGCGAACTGTTGCAGGAAACAGGAACAATGGAGCAGGCCAGTTTGATTTCTTTTAATATGGAAAAGTTGGTGGATGCAAAAGAACACGTCCCGGATGTTCCCCTTTACTGGCTTACCAGTGAGCAGCAACCGGTTTCCGAACTGGTCGATAAAGTTACCAGCGCAGGGGTTGACGGGCTTGATGTCCACCATAACCTCATCTCGGAGGAGTTGATGAACCAAGCCAGGAGCAAAAATATGGATGTATATGTTTGGACCGTTAATGACACTGAAAGAGCAGCCGAGCTTGCCGGTAAATATGGGGTGGATGGCATTACCACCGATTATCCGGATAAGATAATGGAAGCTTTGGAAAGAGAATAAATTAAATCATTCGGATTTTCACGGCCATTGGTTTCTCCCGTTTAGTTCCTCCTACGGCTTCCGGCCCGCAATTTTACCATTCGGTGCCTTGAAAAGGAAGCAACTCTTTCATCTTTTCTGGTATTGTTTTTCCCATAATATGTTGGCGTTTGCATTGCTGTTTAAAAGGGTGGTTTCTTCTACCGGAACTTTTGTTTGATTTTTTATTATATGGGGCACAAATTGATGCGCTCTCAGTAATCTAAGCACTTCAGCAGGATCCAGACCCCCTTTGCGCATGTATCCGGGCGAGAATTCCGCCAGAATATAGGGTACACTGGATAAAAGTTTCTTTCCACCCAGAAAAGCTTTATATTCGTAGCCTTCAATATCCATTTTCAGCAATTTTATTTTGCTGGAATTCAACCCTTCTTTATCAATAAAATCATCAAGGGCCACTGTTTCAACTTCAATGGCTGAGTCTGTATTGATGTTTAACAGGGAATGTCTTCCCGTATTACTGTTTTTATAAATCATTCTGCCACCACCATCCTGGGTTTTGAATTTCATTTTCACCC
>JBKGZA010000093.1:0-12195 GCA_046545815.1 Bacteroidales bacterium | reverse complement strand
AACCCCCATAACGGACTTTCACCGTCGAGTTATTGGCCATGCACGGCACACAAAATTCCGCAGAAATTTGAAATTTCTGCGGAATTCCCAAAAGCATGATACTAACCTGCATTAATCTTCCCACAGCTTTAGCTGCAAACAAATTTTAGAGAATGATAGCCATGAATGCGGGGTGGATGCAAATCCCGCATCAGGCCTTATTTTATATACTTGAAATCTTTTCCCGGGAATTTGGCTGAATCGCCTAATAATTCTTCAATTCTTATCAACTGGTTGTATTTTGCAATACGGTCTGACCTGGAAGCTGATCCCGTTTTTATCAACCCTGTATTAAGGGCTACAGCCAGATCAGCTATGAATGTATCTTCAGTTTCACCGGAACGATGGCTGATAACAGAAGTAAAGGAATTCTCGGATGCCAGTTGAACAGCATTTATGGTTTCAGTAAGGGTTCCTATCTGATTAACCTTAATCAGAATGGAATTGGCTACATCTTCACTTATACCCCGGGAGAGCCGCTTGGTATTGGTAACAAACAAATCATCCCCTACCAACTGGACTTTATCACCTATTTCTGAGTTAAGTTTTTTCCAGCCTTCCCAGTCGTCCTGATCAAGCCCATCTTCAATGGATACGATCGGATACTTTTCACTCCACTTCTTCCAGTACTCCACCATATCTTCCGGAGTAAGCTCCTGATTAACGGATTCGAGGAAGTAGGTGCCTTTTTCATTATTATAAAATTCAGAAGCTGCGGGATCCAGTGCTATATAGATGTCTTCACCCGGCTTATAACCTGCCCTTTCAATGGCTTTCAGGACTGTTTCAATGGCTTCTTCATTGGATTTCAAATTCGGGGCAAAACCCCCTTCATCTCCAACGTTCGTGGAATACCCCTGCTCTTTCAATACTTTTTTCAGATTCTGAAATACTTCTGATCCCATTCTAAGTGATTCGCTGAAAGATGGAGCATTTGCAGGCATAATCATAAACTCTTGTATGTCAATATTGTTGTCTGCATGTTCTCCACCATTAAGTATGTTCATCATTGGAAGGGGAAGCGTATTGGCATTAACACCACCAATGTAACGGAATAGGGGCATCCCAAAGTCCATTGCTGCAGCTTTTGCAACTGCGAGAGAGACACCCAAAATGGCATTGGCACCCAAATTGGCTTTATTTTCAGTCCCATCGAGATCAATCAACATATTGTCAATAAGATTCTGCTCTTCCACATATTGTCCAATAAGATGATCTTTTATTCTGCTGTGGATGTTATTCACAGCATTGGACACGCCCTTGCCTACATAGCGGTTCTTGTCATCATCTCTTAATTCAACTGCTTCATAAACACCTGTAGAGGCGCCTGAAGGCACGGCTGCAGACCCTATATTACCATCGCCGGTAATTACATCAACTTCTACTGTTGGATTCCCTCTTGAATCCAGTATTTCTCTGGCCAGAATATCAACTATCTTACTCATAACTACAATGATTTAATTTGATTATAAACATAATAAATTGTCGTCTCAAATTTATTCAATTAAATTTATAATGCCATATAAACTAAACAATCTAAAAATAAAAAAGGGATGGAAACACTTCATCCCTTCTTCCTTTCATCTTATAAAAACAAGGTTTATTCTTCTTTCTTTTCTTCTCCGGGATCTCCGCTTTCATTGCCTTCATCATGGTCTGAGGCTTGTTGTTCTTCTCCGGTGTCCTGTTGCTGAGCCGATGAAGATGTATCCTTATGCTGCTCCTGTTCTTCTTCTCCCGGCGATTCACTTTCAGCAGTATCCTGATTTTGCTGTTGAGTTTCTTCTTCGCTCTGTGAAGCTCTCGAATCTTCAGTTTTCTGCTGTGATTGTGATTTCTTTTTCCCTCCCCTTCTTCTTCGCCGTCTTTTCGAAGAGGTTTGTTTTTCTTCAGTTGATGGGGTATAAGTTTCATTATAATCCACCAGTTCCATGAAACACATCTCCGCATTATCTCCATTGCGGTTGCCGGTTTTCAGTATCCGGGTATATCCACCGGGACGGTCTCCAACCTTCTCAACTACATCCCTGAAAAGTTCAGAAACTGCTACCTTATCCTGCAGATAACTGAAAACCACTCTCCTTGAATGTGTATTGTCCTGTTTAGCCTTTGTTATAAGCGGTTCTACATAAGTTTTGAGCGCTTTTGCCTTGGCCGTTGTGGTACTGATCCGCTTATGCAGTATTAAAGAAGAGGCCATATTGGCAAGCATCGCCTTTCTATGTGAACTCGTCCGGCTTAAATGATTGATCTTTTTCCCGTGTCTCATCCTTTTACTCTTTGTCTAATTTATACTTAGAAACATCCATTCCAAATGTAAGATTCATCTTATCCAGCAGCTCTTCCAGTTCAGCAAGAGATTTTTTGCCAAAATTCCTGAATTTCAGCAGATCATTCTTATTGTATTGGACAAGATCACCCAAAGTCTCCACTTCGGCAGCTTTAAGACAATTAAGTGCACGAACCGAAAGATCCAGATCTGTCAGTTTGTTTTTAAGCAATTGTCGCATATGAAGCGCCTCTTCATCGAATTCTTCGGTTTCGTATTCATCCTCGGTCTCCAGTGTAATCTTTTCATCAGAAAACAGCATCAGATGATAAATCAGAATTTTTGCTGCCTCTTTCAGAGCATCTTTTGGATGAATGGATCCATCTGTGGTAATATCGAAAACAAGTTTTTCATAGTCTGTTTTCTGCTCTACCCTGTAATTTTCAATAGAATATTTCACATTTTTAATTGGAGTAAAGATGGAATCAATGGCGACCATAGCCATCTCATCATCTTCGGATTTGTTCTCCTCTGCCTGAACATAACCCCTTCCCTTATTTATATGAACTTCCATCTGAAGCTTTACATCAGGTTCTAACGTACATATCAGAAGATCGGGATTAAGCACTTTAAAGTTTGTGAGAAAGTTATTCAATTCTCCGGCACGAAACTCGTTTTTCCCATCAATGTTTACATTGATCTGCTCGCTGGTTACATCTTCAGTAGTTTGTTTGAAACGTACCTGCTTCAGGTTAAGAATAATCTCACTTACATCTTCAATTACTCCGGTTATGGTTGAAAACTCATGTTCAACCCCTTCTATCTTGATTTTTGTTATCGCATATCCTTCCAGAGATGATAGCAGTACCCTTCTCAACGCATTGCCCACGGTAATTCCGTATCCAGGTTCAAGGGGACGAAACTCGAAAGACCCATGAGTTTCATCCGCCTCTAGCATAATGACCTTTTCGGGCTTTTGAAATTCTAATAAAGCCATAAATAAATGATTATTAATATTATTTTGAATATAATTCTACAATCAACTGTTCTTTAATTTTTTCAGGAATCTCCTCCCGATCGGGATTATTGATAAATTTCCCAGCCATTCGCTGAGCATCCCATTCCAGCCACGAATATTTCGACACATTTGATGATTCCAGCGAATTATTGATGGCTTCAAGTGATTTGGACCTTTCTCTAACACCTACTATATCACCTGGCTTCACATTATAGGAAGGAACATTGGCTACTTTGCCATTTACAGTAATATGCCGATGGGATACAAGCTGTCTGGCGGCTCTCCGTGTAGGAGCCAAACCCAACCGAAACACTACATTATCCAATCTGGATTCAAGCAACAAAAGAAGGTTTTCACCTGTGATACCTTTCTGCTGCGTAGCTTTTAAAAAGGTATTATAAAATTGCCTTTCCAGCAAACCATAAGTATATTTGGCTTTTTGCTTTTCCAGCAATTGCATCCCATACTCCGAAAGTTTCCTTCTCTTTTTGGTCATTCCATGTTGGCCCGGAGGATAATTTTTCTTTTCAAAATATTTATCCGGCCCAAAAATAGGAGCCCCAACTTTTCTGGCAATTTTTGATTTTGGTCCTCTATACCTAGCCATATTTGATAATCTGTTTTCTTTTATTGAAAATTAATTAAACTCTTCTTCTTTTGGGCGGTCTACAGCCATTATGAGGGATCGGAGTGATATCCACAATTTCCGTCACCTCTATTCCGGTGTTGTTTATCGTCCTGATAGCAGATTCTCTGCCAGCTCCCGGGCCTTTGACATAAACCTTTGCTTTTCTCATTCCCAAATCATAAGCAATTTTTGCACAATCGGCAGCCGCTACCTGAGCAGCATATGGAGTATTTTTTTTAGAGCCCTTAAATCCCATTTTTCCTGATGAAGCCCATGAAATAACTTCTCCATTGGTATTGGTCAGGCTAACAATAATGTTATTAAAGGATGCATGGATATGAGCCTCCCCAGTCGGCTCAATCGTAACTTTCTTCCTTCTTGTTGTTCGACTTCTTTTCGCCATATTCTATGAATTATTTAATAGCTTTTTTCTTATTAGCAACAGTTTTCTTCCTGCCTTTCCGTGTTCTCGCATTGTTACGTGTGGACTGACCCCTCACCGGCATACCCGAACGGTGACGTATGCCTCTGTAGCAGCCAATATCCATCAGTCTTCTGATATTCATCTGCACTTCGGAACGTAAAGACCCTTCTACCTTGTAGTTTTCATTCAATATGTTTCGCAGTGTAGATATGTGATCGTCAGACCAGTCCTTGACTTTAATGTTCTTATCTATTCCTGCCTCTTCCATAATTTTGGATGCAGTACTTTTCCCTACACCGTAGATATACGTAAGGGCTATTACGCCTCTTTTGTTTTTGGGTAAATCAACTCCTACTATTCTTGCCATATCTCTTTTAATTTGTGCAAAATTAACAATTCTATCCTTGCCGTTGTTTCATCTTGGGATTCTTCTTGTTAATAACGTATAACCGTCCTTTTCTCCTCACGATTTTACAATCGCTGGATCTTTTCTTTAAAGATGCTTTTACTTTCATTTTCCGTGTAATTTTTTATTCCTGATATACTATTATTTATATCTGTATGTAATTCGACCTCTTGAAAGATCATAGGGCGACATTTCCACTTTAACCTTATCGCCTGGTAAAATCTTTATATAATGCATCCGCATCTTACCTGAAATATGGGCAGTAATAATATGCCCATTTTCGAGCTCAACCCGAAACATAGCATTTGAAAGTGCTTCCACAATGGTTCCATCCTGTTCGATTGAAGGTTGTTTAGCCATACCTTAAATACTTAATTTTCTGTTGATAATTGTTTCTCTATATATTCAAATGTTGATAAAATATCTGGTTCCCCATCTCTAATTGCAAGAGCCAGCTCATAATGAGCCGATGGTTTGTTGTCCATGGTTCTGATGGTCCACCCATCCGGGTCCTGTTTAATGTTCTTTGTTCCCATATTGATCATGGGCTCAATACAAATGACCAATCCTGGTTTCAGTTTGGGTCCCCTTCCTCTCTTTCCATAATTTGGTACTTCCGGAGGTTCGTGCATGTTAGAGCCCAAGCCGTGACCAACCATTTCCCTGACCACTGAAAACCCCGCTCCTTCTGCATGGTACTGCACTGCAAAGCTGATATCGCCGACGCGGTTGCCTGATATAGCTTTTTCTATTCCTCTGAAAAGAGACTCTTTCGTAGCTTCAAGCAATCTCTCCACTTCTTTATCAATATCTCCTACCGCAAAGGTATAAGCTGTATCCCCATAATATCCGCTTTTATAAGTCCCGCAATCTATGGAAATGATGTCCCCCTCCTGTAATTCATAATCTGAGGGTATACCGTGCACTACAGCATCATTAACAGAAGTGCAGAGTGAATTAGGAAATCCGCCATATCCGAGAAACCCTGGCTCGGCTCCATGATCCCGTATATATTCTTCAGCCCGCTTATCCAAAGCCGCAGTGGTTACACCGGGCTTAATCATCTTTCCAACTTCAGCCAGAGTTTGGGATACCAACAGATTATTTTCCCTTAACAATTCGATCTCTTCCGCACTTTTCAATTTCTGCATTCAAAGAACCTTTTGCAATTTATACGGAAACTATATTACAGACGCCCCTCCCGATCGACCTTTAATACGACCGGTCTTCATCAGTCCGTCATAATGACGCATCAACAAATGACTTTCTATCTGCTGTAATGTATCGAGAACTACACCAACCAATATCAATAACGATGTACCCCCGTAAAATTGTGCCCATTGATCATTCACTCCCGCTATCATGGCAAATGAGGGCAGAATAGCAATAAGCGCCAAAAATATAGAACCGGGCAATGTAATGCGGGACATAATCCGGTCCAGAAATTCTACCGTTTTCCTGCCGGGCTTAACTCCGGGAATAAAACCACCGTTTTTCTTCATATCTTCTGCCATTTGCGAAGGATTAATCGTAATGGCAGTATAAAAGTAAGTAAAAAGAATCACCATTACGGCAAAGGTAAAATTATACCAAAAGCCGGTAAAGTCAGAAAAAGCCCTGGCAAATCCCGTGAGCGCTTCTGACTCGGTAAACCCTACAAGGGTTACAGGAACAAACATCAATGCCTGAGCAAAAATTATGGGCATAACACCGGCAGAATTCACCTTTAACGGAATATATTGTCTGACACCTCCGTATTGTTTATTTCCTACAATTCTCTTGGCATACTGAACAGGTATCTTACGGACACCCTGTACCAAAAGTATAACACCCACAAATACAAAGAAGAGAATAATCATTTCAAGCAGAAATGCAACAAGTCCGCCTCCGGTTTCCTCAAGTCTCGATATAAATTCAGCAAACAAGGCATAGGGCAGCCTGGCTATAATACCGATCATAATAATCAGGGAAATTCCATTCCCAATACCTCTGTCGGTAATCCTTTCACCCAGCCACATAATAAACATGGAACCGGCTGTAAGAATAATGACGGAAGAAACCCAGAAGAAAGATCCTTCAAGCACAAAAGCTGTGTCTTCCAGTTGAACCTGTAAATTTTTAAGATACCCGGGAGCCTGAATGACCAAAATTCCTACTGTTAAATACCGGGTGATCTGATTGATCTTTCTTCTTCCGCTCTCTCCTTCTCTTTGAAGCCGCTGAAAGTAGGGGACTGCTATACCCAATAACTGTACAACAATTGAAGCGGAAATATATGGCATGATTCCCAGGGAAAATATTGATGCTCTGGCGAAAGCTCCTCCCGAGAACATATTAAGGAGCCCCAGCACTCCGCCTGAAGTCTGTTGTTGCAGGGCATCCAACTGAGCAGGATCAATCCCGGGAAGGACCACAAAACTACCCAGCCTATAGATCAGAAGTATCCCTAAGGTAAATAAAATACGCTGCCTAAGATCTTCAATTTTCCAAATGTTCTTTATGGTATCTATTAATCCCCTCATTATAAAACTATAATTTTACTGCAGTTCCTTCTAACGATTCTATTGCTTCCCTGGCTGAATTTGAAAAAGCATGGGCATGGACTTCAAGCTTTTTCGTAAGTTCTCCTTTGCCCAGGATTTTTACAAGGTTGCCCCTCTTCACCAGACCATTTTTATAGATCGTTTCCAAATCTATCTTCTCCATGTTTTTCTCCCCGGCAAGCTTCTCCAGTGTATCCAGGTTGACTACTTTATATTCTTTCCGGTTGATATTCTGAAAACCAAATTTGGGGACTCTTCGGTACAGTGGCATCTGGCCTCCTTCAAAGCCCGGTTTTCTTCTGTAGCCACTCCTGGACTTCATTCCTTCTTTTCCGCGCGTAGAACTACCCCCTTTACCGGAACTCTTGCCTCTGCCTTTTCTGGTTTTTGTTTTGGTTGAATTGGGTGCTGGCTTTATCTTACTTAAATCCATATTCCTGGCTTATCTTTTATTGTATTTCTTCAACTTGCACTAAGTGATCGACCTTGTTTATCATCCCTCTGATCTGAGGGGTATCTTCTTTCTCAACTGTATGATTAATTCGCTTTATACCCAAGGCTTCCAGATTTCTTTTCTGGCGCTTCGTACTTCCAATCTTGCTTTTAATTTGCGTAACTTTCAATTTGCCCATGTTCTAAGGTTTTTAAAAATCTATCCGTTAAACACTTTCTCAAGTGGCACATTTCTTTGTTCTGCGATGGTGTAGGCATCCCTCATATCCAACAAGGCATTAATGGTAGCCTTCACCTGATTGTGTGGATTGCTGGACCCTTTGGATTTTGCCAATAAATCAGTAATACCAACACTTTCCAGTACAATTCTCATTGCACCCCCTGCTTTTACACCGGTACCATGGGCTGCAGGTTTCATAAAAATATGCGCTCCGGAATACCTATATTCAATGGGATGTGGAATGGTACCTCCGAGAATTGGCACTTTAACAAGATTCTTTTTGGCTGCTTCAACACCTTTCGCTATAGCAGTCGTCACTTCTTTGGCCTTTCCCAAACCGTAACCAACAATTCCATTTTCATTTCCAACGACTACCAAAGCGGTGAAACCAAACTGACGACCACCTTTAGTTACCTTTGTAACCCTTTTGATGTTGACCAAACGATCTTTCAGCTCCAGATCACTGGTTCTTACTTTTTTAATATTTGTGTCTTTTGGCATAGTTTCTAAAATTTAAGTCCTTCCTTTCTTGCAGCTTCAGCTAATTTTCTGATACGTCCATGATACCGGTAACCATTTCGGTCCAAAACCACCGTATGAATACCTTTATCTATTGATTTCTGAGCCAGGTGTTTTCCTACCAGTTCTGCCTGTGCAGACTTATTGAGGTCTTCACTCTGGTCTGTTACCTCCTTCTTACGTGTGGAATAGGAACATAAAGTCTGGCCCTGTTCATCATCTATTAACTGGGCATAAATATGCTTGTTGCTTCTAAAAACTGACAGCCTTGGCTTATCAGCTGTGCCGCTAATCTTTTTCCTGACTCTTTTCTTTATTCTGAACCTTCTGTCTTTTTTAGTAAAGGCCATGATCTTAAGATTTAATAATTTTAAACATTTCCTGCCTTACCGGCTTTGCGCCTGATTCGTTCACCTGCATACTTAATTCCTCTGCCTTTATATGGCTCAGGAGGTCTCATTGATCTGATCTTCGCTGCCACCTGACCAATCAATTCTTTATCGTGACTGGTCAAAGTAACCTTAGGATTGCTTCTTCGTTCCGTCTTGGATTCAACCTGCACTTCTTCAGGTATTTCAAAATGGATGTCATGAGAAAATCCTATACTCATCTCCAGTATTTGTCCTTTTGCTTCCGCACGGTAACCAACTCCGATAAATTCTAGTTGTATGGTATACCCCTGGGAAACTCCTTCTACCATATTATTAATCAAGGCCCTGGAGAGCCCATGCAATGATTTATGCTTTTTTGAATCACTGGCTCTTGAAAGGACAACCTGATCATCTTCAACCTTTACAGTGATTGAAGGATCAAATATTCTGGATATCTCCCCTTTTGGTCCTTTCACATGAACCTCATTCTTCTCATTAACTGACACGTTAACTCCTTCGGGTATATTAACGGGTAAAACACCTATTCGTGACATTGAAGTTTCTCCTTTTTAATGAACATAACACAATACTTCACCGCCTACATTTAACTTTCTAGCTTCCTTGTCAGTAACGACTCCTTTAGAAGTAGAAAGTATAGCAATTCCCAAACCATTAAGCACCCTGGGAATATTTCTTATATCGACATAATGTCTGAGCCCTGGCCTGCTTACTCTTTGTAACTCTCGAATTCCTGGTTCCTGAGTTTTGGGATGATATTTCAGTGCAATTTTAATAACATCTTGAACCTGACCCTCATCAAACTTATAACTCAAAATGTATCCCTGATCATGTAATATTTTAGTAATATTCTTTTTCAGGTTGGATGCTGGTATCTCCACAACCTTATCTCCTGCCATCTGGGCATTTCTTATTCTTGTAAGATAATCTGAAATGGTATCTGTAACCATGAGCTGTATCCTTCTTTTATTTAATTACCAACTTGCTTTTTTAACACCAGGAATAAGTCCTTTTGAAGCCATCTCTCTGAATGTAATACGGCTAACGCCAAACTGACGCATATATCCTCTAGGGCGTCCGGTGATTTTGCACTGGTTATGCTGGCGCACAGGACTGGAATTTCTCGGCAAACGGCTTAAGCCTACATAGTCCCCTTCAGCCTTTAATTGTTCCCGTTTTCTGGCATATTTCCTGGCCATTTTTTGTCTTTTCTTCTCTCTTGCCTTCATTGATTCTTTTGACATAATCTACTCTTTTTTTGGGTTTTTAAAAGGTAGTCCGAATTCTCTCAGAAGTGCATATCCCTCTTCATCGGTTGGAGCGGAAGTGACAAAGACTGCTTCCAGACCAATAATTTTCTGCACTTTGTCAAGATCTATTTCCGGGAAGATGATCTGTTCCTCCAAACCGAGGGTATAGTTGCCTCGTCCGTCAAAATTGCTATTAATCCCGTTAAAATCTTTAACACGAGGCAAGGCTACCTTTATCAATCGTTCAAGAAACTCGTACATTCTTTCTCTTCGGAGTGTAACCTTCACCCCGATGGGGGTATTTTCACGAAGTTTAAAATTAGAAATTGCATTCTTCGAATACGTCTTCACAGCTTTCTGGCCGGCAATGGTTGTTAGCTCTTCTTGTGCACTTTCTATCAATTTTTTATCCATTACGGCCTCTCCTACACCACGGTTCAATATAATCTTATGTAATTTAGGAACTTGCATTACAGATTGGTAATTGAACTCTTTCATCAGTGCAGGTACAATCTCTTCTTGATATCGTTTCTTCAGTGTAGGTTGATAATCCATTATTTAATCTCCTCCCCTGACTTTTTTGAATAACGCACAAGTTTATTATTTTCATCCGGTTTTCTTCCAATTCTTGTTGGTTCACCGGTTGAAGGGTCTACAAGCATCAGGTTTGAAATATCAATCGGTGCTTCTTTTTTGATAATCCCGCCTTGTGGATTATCGTTGCTGGGGCGGGTATGCTTGGAAACCATATTGACGCCTTCAACCAGAGCTCGGCGGTTTTCCGGATAAACTTCCAGGACTCTCCCTTGTTGCCCTTTATATTCACCGGTATTTACGTATACCGTATCCCCCTTTTTTATATGTAATTTCTTTCTTTTTTTCATGCTTCCAATATTTTAAAGTACTTCTGGTGCTAACGATACGATTCTCATGTATTTACTTCTCAGCTCACGGGGTATCGGTCCGAATATCCGGGTACCTCTCATCTCTCCAAGATTATTTATCAGAACACAAGCATTGTTATCAAAACGGATGTAAGATCCGTCAATTCTTCTCAGCTCTTTCCTGGTCCGAACAACTACAGCTTTACTCACTGTTCCTTTTTTGACATCCGATGAGGGCAAAGCACTTCGAACGCTAACGATCACCGTATCCCCAACGGAAGCATATCTCCGGGCGCTGCCCCCAAGTACGCGAATGACCTTGACTATTTTAGCGCCGCTATTATCAGCAACATTTAGCTTACTTTCTTGTTGTATCATTGTATTCTATTTAACTCTTTCAATAACTTCCACCAATCTCCAACGTTTTCTTTTGCTCAGAGGGCGTGATTCCATTATTTTCACCGTATCCCCTTCATTACATTCATTCTTGTCGTCATGAGCAATAAACTTGGAACGCCTGTTTATGAACTTATGATATTTGGGGTGCTTCACCCTGCGGTTCACAACAACACTAATGGATTTATCCATTTTGTTACTGGAGACAATGCCAACTTTCTCTTTCCTTAAATTTCTCTTTTCCATCGCAATGGTTTCTTATTGATTTTCTTTATTTTTTTGCAGCTTCCTTAAAACGCTGACTCAGCTCTGTCTTAAGTCTGGCAATATTTTTCTTAGCTTCCTTAATTTTAGCAGGATTATCCAGTGGCGAAACCGCATGATTGAGCTTCAATTGTGTCAGACGGGTTTCTTCGCTATCAATTCGCTCTTCAATCTCTTTATCAGTAAATTCACGTATTTCAGAAGGTTTCATTTTACTCCAAAAATTGTTTATTCAACATAATCTCTTCTAACCACAAACTTCGTCTTGATGGGAAGCTTTTGAGCGGCAAGGCGTAAAGCCTCCTGAGCCACCTGTTTGGAAACTCCTTCGGCCTCAAGAATCATTCTCCCGGGCTTAACCGGAGCAACAAATCCTTCCGGATCGCCTTTGCCTTTACCCATCCTCACTTCAGCAGGTTTTTTTGTGATGGGTTTATCCGGAAAAAGACGTATCCAGATCTGCCCTTCTCTTTTCATATAACGGGTCATAGCC
>JBKGZA010000092.1:0-12241 GCA_046545815.1 Bacteroidales bacterium | reverse complement strand
AAGGACTGTGGAAGACCTACGATACATTTGAAATAGAACCCGGAGGGTCATTGGAACATACTTTCCCGGAAGGATTTTCTGCTTACTGGGTACGTGTTCGTGCCAGTATTGACTGCAATGCTACTGCCAGCTTCGTTTATGAATGAACCCCGCATCCAGGAACCTTCACAACAAGAACATGAGTAACATGCGGATTCCATGGCAATACAAGCAGAGTTTATGAATTTGGCATATAAATCAAATAGGAATTAAAAACTTTAATAACCTGTTACATTAATGAAAATTTTTTTTGTAAAATGTGAGGAATGATTCCTGAAGCTTTCCGTGTACCGGCAAAGTTTGGGGAACGGTTCCTGAAGGTTTCCGGACATCCGGAAAGTTCCGGGAGTGATTCCTCAGGGTTCCCGGGTGGATAAAAGGGGAAAAATTGTATGCAGTTGAATTGGCTTTTAAACTTATAGAAAAGGGAAGCAATCAGAGAAGACCAATATGGAGTACAATAACTGGATAACTAATTTCTGGTTAAAACCCTGAAAGGGTTAAATATAGTAGCCTCAGGCAGCGCCTGGGGTAAAACTACTACTCTAATTATCACCAAAATGCGCATATTATGCACCATAGTATGCGATTTATCATCATATGAATGCATTGGAATTTCATTTTTTTTTGTTTCCTTTGGCTTTTTTTAAAAGTAATTGGAATATAAACTTTTAACAGCTTTTAACAAATTTTTTTGAGGTTTCCGTTCACGGGTAAGCTTATTTTTATTGTATAGTATAAAAAGGAATACAGAACTTAGTAATTATTAAATGTCAATTAAAAACAAATTAATCATGAAGAAAAACCTAACATTTAACAGATTTCAGATGGGGTGGTCACAATTTTTGAAAATGAAAACGATGGTTTTTGTTTTCATATTTTGTGGCTTTCAGGCTTTTGCGATTCATTCTTCCTCAGCTCATGCTGTAGCGGATGAAGGTGAAGCTGTAAAAGTGTCTGAAAAAGCTTCATCTCAGCAGCAGGAAATAGAGGTAACCGGCCAGGTTACAGATGCGGAAACGGACGACCCACTTCCAGGGGTCAACATTGTGGTGGAAGGTACTACTACGGGGGCTACCACAGATATGGATGGTAACTACTCCATGGAAGTACCCGCTGATGCCACATTGCAGTTTTCATTTGTAGGCTACCAGGAAGAATCTGTTGAGGTAGACGGCCGCGAGCAGATCGATGTCAATCTTCAGCCTGAGGCTCAGGAGATGGAGGAGATTGTTGTTGTGGGATATGGTAATGTGGAAGCCCGGGAAAAAACAAGTTCCGCACAAACGATTAATAGTGAGGATTTTATGCAGGGTGCTGTCAATAATACCATGGACTTGGTTGACGGGAAGATGCCCGGTCTGACGCTTTCCAATCCAGCAGCAGCCGACCCGAACAATCCTGGCGATCTCCAGATTCGTGGCGCATCCTCATTAGAGGCAGGAAACAATCCCCTTATTGTTGTGGATGGGGTACCTGGCGTTAGCCTTCAGTCTGTGTCGGAAGCTGATATTAAATCAATTTCTACATTGAAAGACGCTTCGGCTGCTGCTATTTATGGTTCCAGGGGTGCCGATGGAGTTATTTTAATTGAAACTCATGAAGGAAAAAGAGATGAAGTTTCAGTAGATTATAGTAGCTATTTTGAGCATGATCGTATAGCCGCCCAACCAAATAATCTAAGTGCCGACGAATACATAGAGCGGGACAGAGGTTCGGATATGGGCGCTGAGACGGATTGGTACAATGAACTGGTTAGAAAGGATAATTCCGGGCAAAGGCATAACTTACGAGTTGCCGGTGGCAGCGAGAATACCGTTTTTTCTATTGCTGCCAATTACAAACAGAAAGAAGCAATAGATATTGCCTCTGAAAGGGAAGAATACGGACTTCGGGGAAATTTTGAACATATTTCCCTGGACAGTCTATTGGAATTCAGCGGTAACTTTTCGTACAAGAATGTAGATGTAGCCAACACCAATTATGGTGTGTTTAACCAGGCTGTAAAGCTTAATCCGACTTTGCCGGTGATGGACGAGGAAAATGAATCTCCTTACAATTATCTTCGGGGGCATAACAGATACAATCCGGTTCAGGATCTGGAAACCAGAATAAATGGTGAGGAGCAGACTTATTCTACCATTAATTTTAATACCAAGTTGAATCTTACGGACGATCTGAACACCGAATTAAAGCTGTCAAGGGTAGGACAGGATGCATATCCAAAAGAGTATTACAGTTCAGATCATCAAGAATCCCTTGAGAACGATCGTAAAGGTAGAGCAAGGTTGGAAAATCAAAAATGGGCCGACTGGACAGTTGAATGGCTCACGAATTATAGGTTTTCCATAAATGACCACAATTTTAGGGCGTTGGGAGGATATTCCTATCAAGAGCAAGTCAATAAAGGTTTTTATGCAGAAAACATGGATTTCCCTTCAGATGTTTTTGAATATCATAATCTGGATGCCGGTGACTGGAATAGAGAAGAAGGCCGGTTGGGGATGGGTTCCTGGAAAAGCAAGGAAAAGACCATTGGTTTCTTTGGACGGTTGAATTATGATTTTGATGATACATACCTGTTTACAGGATCACTCAGATATGAAGGCAATACCAAGTTTGGTCCCGACAGGAAATGGGGTTTGTTTCCCTCAGCTTCCGCTGCATGGAGGATTTCAAATCTCCCCGCACTGGATGATGCAGGCTTTATAAACGACATGAAAGTGAGATTTTCATACGGAGAAACAGGCCGTTCAGGTTTTGACAGGTATGTTTCTTTAGCTAGATATGACGGCTTTGGATATTACCCAAATTCTCAGGGAGAATGGGTGCAAGGTTACGGCCCCGAAAATAATCCCAACTATGAGCTTAAATGGGAACGACAGATTGAATACAACCTGGGTGTTGATTTTTCTCTTTTCGATGAGAAGGTAAACGGTAATATTGACGGATTTGTACGACGTGGTAAAGACATCCTCAGCAATTATGAAGCGCCTGTTCCTCCATATCTACATACCTCGATTTTTACAAATGTTGGCAGTACAAGCGCTAAGGGTATTGAAATGGACGTGAGCTGGAACGTGATTAATCAGGATGAGTTCAATTATACAACAAACCTAACAGGTTCCTATTCCAAAACAAAATTGGAATCTTTTTCTAATGACCAATATGAAAAAGATTATATGGATCGCTCCTGGCTTCCCGCACCGGGAAATCCCGGATATGCCCAACGGCTGGAAGAAGATACAGAGGTTGGTAGTTTTTATGGATATAAATATGCTGGAGTAAACGATGACGGAGATATCATGGTTTGGGAAAACGGTGAAGAAGGCTCCACAAAAATCAATGCTTCTGAAGTAGCTGATGAAAGCGACGAGGCTTATATTGGGAATGGATCCCCCAACTATTATCTGACCTGGGAAAATTCCTTTAATTATAAATCGTTTGATCTTTCTTTCAGATTTCAGGGACAGTTCGATTATCAAGTGCTGAATCTGCAGCAGATGTATTATGGTTTGACTGCCGAACCAGAGGTTAACCTGCTGGAAGATGCATATGACCGCAATGCCCATATCAAATCCGGTAAGGTGATCACTGACTACTTTCTGGAGGATGGTGATTATCTGAAGATGGACAACATTACCCTTGGGTGGACTCCCGATATAGAGTCTCAATGGATTAATAACCTGAGGGTATATGGTTCCATACAGAATGTATTTACCATTACCGGATATTCGGGTCTGGACCCTTCAACGGTTGGTGTTACAGGTCTTGATCCTGGTGTTGGTAGTCTGGATGTATACCCGATTACCAGAAACTTTACATTGGGTCTTCAATTATCATTTTAATAGTAAATATTTATTTAAAATACGTTTGAAATTATGAGAAAAGTAAAAATATTAACCACATTGCTGATTTTGGCAATGATTGTTGCCCCTTCATGCACCGATTTGGAGGAGGAGCCGTTCGACGTGATGACCAAAGACAATTATTTTCAGGATGCGGAATCCATAACAAGGGCCATACTCCGTGTTTATGAACATGGGTCCTGGCATTCATGGGGTAGACATCATTATCTTTTGGAAGAATTAACTGCCGATCATATGGTATGGACACAGAAAGGCAAGCACGGCTATGATGATGGTCAATGGGTACGTCTGCACGATCATACCTGGGCCACTGATGATCCCACAATCTATGATGGATGGAGTGGACCTTTTCAAGGGATAGGACAGGCAAATATGGCCCTCAGTGATTTAGAGGAACTTGACTATTCCGAGTTTAATCTGGCTCAGGAGAAGAAAGATGAGCATATCGCAGAACTTAAAGCATTGCGTGGCTGGTTTTATATGGATGTGCTTAACTGGTTCCGTGAAGTACCTATTGTTGAAACAGTAGACGATCTGAAAGAGCAATCTTCTCCTCAGGAGGTCTTTGATTTTATTGAGTCGGATCTGGAGGATGCTTTGGAACACCTTCCGGAAGACAAAACAGTAGGCAGGTTTGACAAGGAAGCGGTTGCCGGTCTTTTGGCCAGACTGTATTTTAACGCCGAGGTTTGGATTGATCAACCCATGTATGATGAAAGTGAAAAAATAGCCCAAGACATCATTGACGGAGAATACGGAGGCCATCACAGCCTTGATGAGGACTATAGAGGACCTTTCCGATCAGGAGCTGGGGAATATCAATCTCCTGAAAACCTTATGGAAATTCCAAACAAAAAAGACGTTAATGAGCCAGGCGATATTTATAATATGCTTCATCATTATCAGTCTCATCGTATTCTTGATACCGAATATCCGGGATATAACGGGTGTCATCTTCAACCTTCAAGAGACCTTGAGGGCGATATCTATACCGACTTTGAACTTGGAAAACCTTATGAGAAGTTTTCCGATGACGACAAACGTAAACAGCCGTTTGTAACCACTTCTGAAGACGGGGATTATAAAGGGTTCTTTTTGATCGGCCGCCAGTATGAATTTAATGATTCCCAGGGCTATGGTTACGATAGTACTGAAATCATTGAGGGCAATGAAGAATATTATGGTGAACCATTAGAATTTAGAGATCAGGTAGGCCGTTTCTCTGAAGGCGAAGAGGGACTTGCCGAGGGGTCATCCGTGCTAAAAGGAGAAGAGAACTCTGGTGTTAGAGTTCTCAAGTTTCCTTGGCTTCCTAAAGCATCAGGAAAATCATTTGATAACAGTTTTCCCGAAATGCGTTTGGCTGAGATGTATTACATTGTGGCTGAATGTAAATTCAGAGATGGCAAGGATAAGGCTGCTGCAAAATTGCTGGATGCCGTTCGTGAAAGGAATTTCCCGGAAGATGAATGGCCCGAACACAGCTATCAGAACAATCTTTCTGAGCTGACCAAACAGGAATTCATCGACGAATGGGGTCGTGAATTTTTTAGCGAGCTGCGCCGCAGAACTGACCTGATCCGTTGGGAACGTTTTGGCGACAAATGGTGGGATAAAGAACCTGATACGGAAGATAAAACAGTATTCCCCATTCCCAGACAATCTATAAACGCCAACGATAAGCTGGAACAAACTCAGTGGGGCAATTAATAGTGAATTAAGCGTATAATGGTATAATTTTAATCCCGGCTCTTACTTTCCAGAGCCGGGATTTTTTGGTGGGAATAGCCACGAAAGCACGGATAAATGTTTGATTTTTTATTGGTTTGACAATAGCACTTCAACCGCAACCTCTGCTATTGTCAATGGTACCAGTAGGAGCGCTTTTACGTTCTGTGCTACTACCTTTAAACCCTTTCAGGGTTGGGCAAGGAATAAGCCCAGCATACCTCAGATTCATGGCTATTGTGTTCTCATGTGCCTGATGTGGTTCAAAAAAAGTACCGTCGCTACGCGATTTACACCCTGCATACAACTGAATAGCCATCAATGACAATAAATAACAATTTAATAGCCATCAATGATCAGTGTATTCTCCTGCTGCCTGAGGCTTTTAATCAGTATTGGCTATTGCCTTTTGCCAACTAGCCATAAAATTCCCGGCAATCCAGTTATTTCTCGGCAGACTGCTTCTCCTCCCGGAGTTCCGTAGGGGTCACACCCATCTTCTTCTTGAAAAGGCGCGTGAAATATTGCTCAGACTGAAAGCCGAGTTCAATGGCGATTTTTTTAACCGATTTTTCTGAAGTGAGCAGCAATTCTTTTGCTTTTTCCATCCTGTACATATTGTGGTACTGCAAGGGCGACAAACCGGTATATTTTTTGAACATTTTGCGGAAATTTGAATAGCCCATGTTGCATTTGATGGCAAGTATTTTCATATCGATCGGCTCGTTGTATTGTTCCTGCAGGCACAGCTTCGCATGCCTTATTTTATTTTCGATCTCCTTTCCGTTAAATCCCTGGTTTTTGACTATATACAGTAAATTGCCCAGCAACTGGATAAGCAGACCTGAACCAATATACTGGAACCCCGGTTTTTTATCATGTACCAGGTCAATGATCTGGGAGAACAGGTGCAGCAGCTTTTCGTGAAAGCCAATGTTCAGCCCTGCAGGATGATTTGACAGGATGTCGCTGTTTTGGAAAAGATATCTTGCATAAACCCCTGAGAATCCCAAATAGTGTTCCCTCCAGCCTGTTACGGAAGAAGGTTTATACCGGTGCCATTCTCCGGGATAGATCAGCAGAACTGATCCGGGTTTGACCTGGTATCTGCCATACCGGGTTTCCATGATTCCGCTGCCTTCAGTGATGTAGTTGATTTGGTATTCGTTTAGCTCCTGCCCTTCTTCCCAGTTAAAATAATACGCCGAAGGACGTTCACCGGAAGGATATTCAGAGTTTGCCGGAATATTGGCTTTTCCTGCCAGAGTAAGGTAAAGTCCCCACTTTTTCTCCGATGCATCAGGGGTGACATACTTAACCGATTCATATATCATATGACAGAACTTTTGTTGATCATATATAAAAAACTATCCCTACCCCTAAATGCAGATTCGCTGTAAAAATATAAAAAATTATCATTTTGTGCAAGTGTTTTGCCAAAATGTGCATTGTTTATGTTTTTTTTATTGCATATTTTCGGTTTTTAATTATATTAGCGATTTTTAAGAAAATTTAAGAAACCATCAATTGTATAACGTGCTTTCTAACACTAAAAAAAGAAAGGAGGTTGCCCATGAAAACCTAACCCAAAACCGATTGTCTGAAACATTCAGTTAGAAAAAAGAAGGTGGGAAATTGTTGTATTCCCCGCCAATCTTTAGTATTAAAAGTAAAAATTTCAACTAACAAAAGCATGCAATTTTATGAATGGAAAAATCAGTTTTTTTAAAAGATGGATGGTGCTATTTGTTCTTTTTTGCGGGTTTGTTTTTACCAATCCGCCAATAGCATCTGCCGATTCGAACAATTCGGATCTGAACACAACGTCCGGTGACGCCCTTCAACAGGAAATAGAAATTACCGGGCAGGTAACCGACACGGAATCCGGTGAGCCTCTGCCTGGTGTGAATATTGTAGTTGAGGGCACCACAATCGGAACCACCACCGATAATGATGGTAATTATACACTGGAAGCCCCAGACGATGCCACACTGGTATTTTCTTTTGTGGGATACCAGGAGCAATCTGTCGAAGTGGACGGACAGCAGGAGATTAACGTAGAGCTCCAACAGGCCGTACAGGAACTGGAAGAAGTGGTTGCCGTGGGTTATGCTACCCGCCAGGCCGGCGAAGTGACCGGTTCGGTTTCATCCGTTCAGACGGAAGATCTGGAAGATATGGCAGTCGTTGATGCCTCTGAAGCTTTAAGGGGCAATGTCTCCGGTGTGACCATGCAGGAATCCAATACGCCGGGTGAAGGCGCCTCGATTCGCATTCGCGGAATGGGTACCATCAACGACAACAATCCCCTCTGGGTGGTTGACGGTGTGCCGGGTGGAAATGTCAATCCCAATGAGATCGAATCCATTTCGGTCCTGAAGGATGCTTCTGCCCAGGCCATTTACGGGGCACGGGCCGCCAACGGTGTGGTACTGGTTACCACCAAAAGCGGGGAGACGGGTCAGAAAACCCAGATCAATGTGAATGTACGTAGTGGGATCAGCCGTAATCCGAGTTCTTATGACCTCCTTAATACACGTGAATATGGTGAAATGCTCTGGCTGGAGGCAGAAAATGATGGTGAGGAACCATCCCATCCCCAATATGGTAGTGGCGATGAACCGCAGATTCCCGATTATATTCTTCCTGCCGGTGCCAGCGAAGGTGAGGTTGACCATAGTAAATACGATAATATGATGAGACATGAAGACGGTGATGATACCTATCTTATTATGAAAGCCAACAAAGAAGGCACCGACTGGATGGATGCGGTTACACGCGACGCCATTTATCAGGAATATACCATTGATATGACCGGCGGAGGAGAAGCCACCAGCTATGCCTTTCAAATGGGTTACCTCGAAGAGGAAGGCATCATGAAACATACCAGTTATGACCGGTTCAACCTGCGTTCCAATGTGTCAGTTGAACCTACCGACTGGCTGGAGGTTGGAGAGAAGATTGGCGTAACCTATGGCAGAGATGCCGGCTTCCAGGCAGATAATGATGAAGCCTCGGCCGTTTCCTGGACCTACCGGATGCAGCCCATTGTGCCGGTGTATGACATCGAAGGCAACTTTGCCGGATCAAGAGCCGAAGGTATGGGCAATGCCGAGAATCCGATGTTTAATCTCTATTCAAACCGTCACGACTGGAACAAAGACCTTAACGCCAGCGGAAATGTCTTTGCCGAGGCTTCCATTTTTGAAGACTTTTCGTTCAGATCCCAGTTGGGTTTTGACTACAATGCTTCTCAGGGAAGAAACCTTAGTTACGTGGAAAAAGCCCATGCAGAAAGAGGTAAGTATAGAGGCCTCAGTGAAAGCGACTGGTTTGGGCTGCAATGGACGTGGTCCAATACGCTGGAATATTCCAGTACTTTTGCGGACATTCATGATCTTACGGTAATAGCCGGTACCGAAGCGGTGGAGAATGTATCGCGCTGGAGGGGTGGTTCAAGGGATGAATTCTTCTCCGGGAATCCACTCTATATGCAGCTCGATGCAGGTGTCCAGAATCAGACCAACAATGGTAATACCAGTGAATGGGCCTTGTTTTCTCTCTTTAGCCGTGTGAACTATACACTGGATGATAAGTACCTGTTGGAAGGGGTCATCAGGCGTGATGGGTCTTCTAGGTTTGGTAGCGATAACCGTTACGGTGTATTCCCTGCATTTTCCTTAGGCTGGAGGGTATCCAACGAATCCTTTATGGCTTGGTCAGAAAACTGGCTGGATCATCTCCAATTGCGTTTAGGTTACGGAGAAACCGGTAACGACCGCATTGGAAACTACAATTCCTTTACCACTTTTGCTTCCAGTCTTGACGCAGCCACTTGGGAAGGTGGTGGTTCATACTACCCCATCAGCGGAAACAATACCGGAGGGGGCGCTGCCGGTTTCAAACGGGATGCCTTTGGCAACCCCAACGTGCTTTGGGAGGCTACCAAAACCACCAACCTGGGTCTGAATGCCACAATTTTTGAAAACTTCGATATAACCGTTGACCTTTGGCAGCGGGTAACGGAAGATATGCTCTATCCGAAACAGATACCCGACGTGCTGGGCCAGGCTTCCGCGCCTTCCATTAACGTGGGTGAGATGAAGAACGTTGGCCTTGACGTGGAACTGGGCTATCAGGGAACTGCCCTGAATGATGAACTTACCTATGACGTGGCACTTAACGTATCCCATTACAAAAATGAGATCGTGAAACTTTCCAATGTGGAGGAAGAGTTCATGGAGGGTGATTATTACCGTGAAATGGTTTACACAAGAGCCGAAGAAGGAACCCAGTTTCCCGAATTTTACGGATATATTGTGGATGGTATCTTCCAAACCGAAGAAGAAGCCGAAGACCATCCCCCCGCATTTGGAGAAAAAGGAGACTATAACGAGCCCGGCCATTTCAAGTACAGGGATGTCAACGGCGACGGCAAGATCAACTCCGATGACCGGACTTATATAGGGGATCCCCATCCCGACTTTACTGCAGGGTTGAACTTAAGGCTGAATTATAAAGGCATCCAGTTGCGGACCAATCTATACAGTAGTTATGGCAATGACATGGTCAACTATGTAAGGAGATGGATTGACTTTACTCAATTTAGCGGAAATAGAAGTAAGCGCAGGCTTTATGAATCGTGGGGCAGCCCCTACCTGGATGATAATAAAAATGCTACAATGACAAAAGCCGAAAGTCAAGATAGTGACAGCCAGGTTCCATCTACCTATTTTGTAGAAGATGCATCCTTCTTGCGTATGCAGAACCTCCGGATCAGCTACGATCTGAATAACCTGATGAATGATGAAAGATTCAGGAGTCTCCGTATTTTCGGACAGGCAACCAATCTGTTTACCATTACCAATTACAGCGGTCTGGATCCGGAAGTGAATACCTCAGGCATCAACCGGGGTGTAGATCAGGGTGCATGGCCTACTCCAAGACAATTCATGTTTGGTGTGAACGTTGGATTTTAATGCATTCACAGCATGATGTTTTATGAATCAAATAAAAATTTTAACTATGAAGCGAATAATCAATTTAATATTAATCATAACATTTGCAGGATTGTTTGTTTTCCTGTATTCCTGCAAGGAAGAATTTCTTGACAAACAGCCTACAGGAACGGCCGCCGGAGAGGTTATGGAATCTCCTGAAGGTGTAGAAGGCCTGTTGATCGGTGCGTACGACATGCTTACCGGCGATAACATTTTCGGTCCGGCAATGGGTACCGACTGGACCTATGGAAGCGTGGCTTCTGACAATTGTTACCTGGGTAGTGAAGCTGGTGATCAAACAGCAGGAGAAAATGTAGAACAGTATAATACATTGCCTAATAATCCTTACATGAGCGAGAGGTGGCGCGATTGCTATAACGGTGTTTCCCGTACCAATGATGTACTGAACTTCTTGCGTCGGATGCAGGAAGGTGAGAATCCCATTGCCGAGGATCGTGCAGCAGAAATTGAGGGTGAAGCCAAATTCCTCAGGGCTTGGTATCATTTTAAAGCCACCAGAATCTGGGAAAATATCCCTTATGTTAAGACTTCCGAGGAAATGGACGGTATGGAGCCCGAAGAAGTGCCCAATGATAACCCCGGATGGGATGACATTGAAAGTGATCTTAAGTATGCCATTGACAATTTACCGGAAGAGTCTCCTCTGGGAGAAGTGGGACGTGCTAATAAATATGCCGCCATGGCTGTGAAAGCCTATGCCCATCTTTATCAGGACGAACTGGACGAAGCCAGCTCGCTTCTTGATGAAATCATCAGCAGCGATGAATTCCGTTTGGTAGATAATTATTACGACAATTACCATTCTGAAACCGAGAACAATGATGAATCCATCTTTGAGATACAGGTTTCCGGAACTTCGGATGATCAGCAAGGGTGGGGCATCAATGCAAATACCCTTGCCCTGACCGGTGCTGTATTCCATCAATCCGGTCCTGCAGGTGTAGGTTGGGCCTTTTTACAGCCTTCCCAGAACCTATTTGAGGCTTTCCAGACCACTGAGGATGGCTTGCCGGTACTGGACAAAGAAAACAGGGATGAGTTGGCCAATGACATGGGTGTAGGCAGTGGCGACCACTTTGAACCAACCGATCATCCGCTTGATCCCCGTGTGGACTGGACCATTGCCCGCCGCGGTGTTGATTTTGTTGGCTGGGGCATTCACCAGGGACGGTCATGGATCCGGGATCAGAGCAATGGAGGGCCTTACATGACCAAGAAATTCATGCATGAACCGGATGAGGAAACAGCCGCCGGAGGTTTCAAAAATGTACGGAATTTCAGGGCCTACCGCTACAGCCATGTGCTGCTGTGGAGGGCGGAAATTGCCGTAGAGGAAAATGATCTGGACTATGCGCGCGAGCTTGTTAATATGATTCGGGAACGGGCTGCAAATGAAGATTATTGGGTGAAAGGTTATCATGAAGTTTATGAGTTGGATGATCAGCCCTCTGACGAAGAGATCAACTGGGATGAACCGGCTGCAAATTATGAAATAGAGCCATATCCAGAAGATTCTCCCGTATTCCAGGATCAGGAAGAGGCAAGGAAAGCCGTACGACTTGAGCAGCGTCTTGAATTCGCCAC
>JBKGZA010000091.1:0-12268 GCA_046545815.1 Bacteroidales bacterium | reverse complement strand
AACTGCAATGATAACTTCCAGAACTGCAATGATAGCTTCCAGAATTGCAATGATAGCTTACAGAACTGCAATGATAGCCAAAAACTGTGCAATGATAGTATTAAAATAAGCAAAAATAGTTGAAAAAACAGAAATGATAGTAGTCAACTCTGCGGTGATAGTTACCCGTTTTGCAAAAGTAGCCGGCAACTTTGCAATGATAGTTCCCAGCTTTGTAAAGGTAGCCGACAAATAATCCAGGTTAGAACCGCATATCAATCACTTCTGCATCAGGGTGGTCTTGTTTATTGAATACAAAAGTAGAATCATCAAGAGGTTGGTTGGTTTTCATGTTTTTGAGGTCAATATTGTAGCGGGAGCCGTCTTTGGCAAAGATCATGGCCGAATGAATATTCACCTCCTCCTGGGTCAGGTAGAGCCTGATCCGGCTGTACTCTTTATCGATCTCTTTGGGGTATAGGTCCACTACATGCACGCCTTGTCCGTCTTTGGTCTCTTCGTCTATATATTTATACTTGAAATCTTTTTTATAGATATCGAATATCTGGTGTGGATGGTTGATGATGTCCGAATCCTCCTGTTCGGCTGCCTCCGATATGTTGACCTCATTGGATTCATGCAGGTGATTCCACAGGGTTTTACCATTGTAGTATATCGTGGAATTTCTCAGCTCCAGTTTATACTTATCACCTTCCATGATGATTTTACCGCTCCATTTGTTTTCATTCTCCGTTTGCAGGTTTTTGTAATGAAAAGTAAAATCGGCCGTGATGTTTTCATAGGCGTTGTGTTTTTCCGCCAGGGCTTTAAGTAGCTTTTCCGCATTTTTGTTCTGTGCGTATGAGTCCAAAGCCCCAAACATTATTATAAGAATCAGAAGTGTAGTATATTTCATTTTTGATTTACCTGTTGGTTTCCATTATAAAAGTTACTCAAATATTGTTCCAATGTATACTCATCGGGAAACTGGACTGCTCTGGCCTTACTGCCTTCATGAGGTCCTACGATGTTGGCGGCTTCAAGCTGGTCCATGATCCTTCCCGCACGGTTGTAGCCGATGGAAAGCTTCCGCTGGATCAGGGAAGTAGAACCCTGCTGGTGGCGAACCACCGTGCGGGCGGCTTCTTCAAAAAGGGCATCCCATTGGTCTACTTTCTTAGAACCGTTTTCGTTGAGTTCGTTTTCGTCTTCATATTCCGGCAGCTCAAAAGGCCGGGCGAAACTCTGTTGGTTGCTGATGAAGTCGGTCAGTTTTTCAATATCCTCCGAGTCGATGAAGGCGCATTGCAGCCTTGTAAGGTCGCTGCCTGTGGAGATCAGCATATCTCCGCGACCGATCAGCTGGTTGGCGCCCGTGCTGTCAAGGATGGTTCTTGAATCAATCTGCGAGGTCACCCTGAAAGCGATGCGGGCGGGGAAGTTTGCTTTGATCACACCGGTGATGATGTTGGTGGTGGGCCGCTGGGTGGCAATGATCAGGTGGATACCAATTGCCCGGGCCAGTTGTGCCAGCCTGGCAATGGGGCTCTCCACCTCCTTGCCGGCTGTCATGATCAGGTCGGCAAACTCATCGATCACTACTACGATATAAGGCAGATAACGATGACCCTTTTCCGGGTTGAGCCGCTTCTTGATGAACTTTTTGTTGTATTCGCTGATGTTCCTTACATGGGCATGCTTCAGCAGGTTGTATCTTTCGTCCATTTCAATGCACAGGGAATTCAGCGTTTTGATGATGTCCTGGTTCTCGGTGACGATGGGCTCTTCAATATCCGGGATCTTGGCCATGTAATGGTTTTTGATTTTGGCGTAGGGGGTAAGCTCCACCTTTTTCGGGTCCACCAGCACAAACTTGAGCTGGCTGGGATGCTTCTTATAAAGCAGGGAAGATATAATGGCATTCAGGCCTACTGACTTACCCTGCCCCGTGGCACCGGCCACAAGCAGGTGGGGCAGCTGTCCGAGGTCGATCACATAAGTTTCATTGGATATGGTTTTGCCCAGGCCTATGGGAAGCTCGTATCCGGCTTCCCTGAAGTTTTTTGAGGTCAGCACCGAACGCATGCTGACGATCTCTTTCTTTTCGTTGGGTACTTCAATACCGATGGTGCCTTTTCCCGGTATGGGCGCAATGATACGGATGCCCAGGGCGGCCAGGCTAAGGGCGATGTCGTCCTCCAGGTTTTTGATCTTGGATATTCGGATTCCGGGGGCGGGCACAATCTCGTAAAGGGTAACCGTCGGCCCGATGGTGGCCCGTATCTTGTCAATCTGTATCTTATAATTGCCTAAGGTCTCAACGATTTTATTCTTGTTTCGGATGATCTCTTCCTTGTTGATCTCCTGTTCGCCTTCTTCATCGCCGTAATCTTCGAGGAGCTCGATTGGAGGCAGCTGAAACTGGCTCAGCTCAAGGGTTGGGTCATAATCCTTGATCTCCTGATTGCCAAGATCTCCTTCATCATGCTCTTCTTCGGTTTTCTCTATGGTGAACTGGATGTTTTCCTCTTCTGAAGCTTCCCCATTATCCGGTACTTTTATGCTTTCGGTTTTCTTGCCTGATTTTTGCTCCTGTTTTGAAGAAGAGGTTTGCCCTTTAACTGAAGCATGGTCCGGTTCGGTTTCTTTTTCCGGCGCCACCTGTTGTTTGGTGGTTTTCACCTCCTCAGGGGTGCTCCAGTCTTTAACAGTCTTCTCCGCTTTTTTTGCTTCTGCTTTTTTCCCTTCAGTTTTTTTAGCCGTTTCCCCCTTTATTTTTTTGTTTTTTAGATGCTCTTTGGCAGAGGAGACATTTGCGGTAGCCATCTTTTTGCGGCGGCCGAATATTCTGCCGGGTAAAGCAATAACGCCTTGCATGAGCTCATTTGTGGATGCAGGATACAGGGATAAAATGACGGCTGTGAAGAGAATGACCAGCAGAAAGGCCGTACCTACCTTTCCTATGAAAGCATTCAGCCATTGCGCCATGAACAGTCCATGGCCACCGCCAAGTCCGTTGATCAGGTAACCATTCATGTCCTGAAACAGATAACCCAGCAGCAAAGAAAGCAGGATCAATCCAACAACGGAATACTGAAGGGTTTTTCTTACCGGCAGCATTTTCACCCTGAATAGTTTGAAAGCCAGTATGAACAGGAAAAAGGGAATAAGAAAGGAAGCCACTCCAAACCATTTGGCAATGAATAAATTGGCCATTCTTGCTCCCACTTTGCCGGACCAGTTTTCCACCACCACATTGGCTCCGGAAACTACCTCACCCCATTGGAAACTTTGATCGGTTTTCCAGGTAAAGAAAAAGGACACAAACGCCAGGGTTATGTATATGGCCAGAAACAGGAAAAAAATTCCTGACAGGAATTTATACCTGTCGTCCTGTGCTTTTTGTTTTTTGGTTTTTTTTGCCATGAAACGAACTTCAGGTTTTTATAGCACCATCTTATTGGATGCAAAATAATATAAAATTTATGATAAAGCAGTAAAGTAACGTACTTTAAGTGGCTCAATTGTTCATAAAATTTGTTAGTTTTGTTTCTTCTTGATATACAATTAAAAATAAATAGTTATGAGAAAGCTGGCAGTGATCGCACTGGGAGGGAATGCGTTGATAAGGGGAGGACAGGAGGGCACCATAGAGGAACAGGAACAAAATGTTACCGATACAATGGAGAATCTTCTTTTTTTGCTGGAAGAAGATTATCACGTGGTAATCAGTCATGGCAACGGACCTCAGGTAGGGAATCTTCTGATGAAGAATGATGCAGGGGAGTATGTTTACGGATTGCCGCAAATGCCACTGGATGTTTGTGTTGCTGACACACAGGGAGAGATCGGATACATGATTGAAAGAATGATGCTCAATTTATTGCGGAAATACAACATCAATAAGGATGTGGTTACGCTGATCAGTCAGGTTGAAGTGGATAAAGACGACCCGGCTTTTGAGAATCCCCAGAAGCGGGTGGGAAAGACCTATAATAAGGAACAGGCCGATAAACTGGCCGGAGAGAAAGGCTGGGTTTTCAAAGAAGAAGTAAAGACCGAGGGAGGATGGAGACGGGTCGTACCATCGCCTTTACCGAAGGCCATTATGAATGAGGACGTGATTCAGACCCTGGCCCGCCAGGGTAATATAGTTATCGCTTCCGGAGGCGGTGGTATCCCGGTGTATACCGATGAAGAGAACAGGGTTAGGCCTACTGAGGCGGTCATAGATAAGGATATGGCTTCATCTCTTCTTGCTGCAAAGATCAAGGCCGATGAATTTTATATGCTTACCGATGTGGATTATGTATATATTAACTATAAACAGCCCGGTGAGAAGAAACTCGATCCTCTGGATGTGGCTGATGCCAAAAATTACCTTAGTCAGGGCATGTTCTCCGAAGGAAGCATGGCTCCGAAAATCAGGGCAGCCATTCAGTTTGTGGAAAAAGGCGGAGAGAAAAGCGTGATTACAGAGGCTAAGCTGTTAAAAGATAAAACCTACGGGACCAGGATTATTGCGAAATATGACTAGGGAAGCAACAAATTGAGAAAGCACTAAATTTTAAGTTCCAAAACTTGTCCGGCTTTTGCCGGATTACAAATAATACTCAATGACCAAATTTATTAATGACCAAAACAAGAGTAAGCAGAGTCTGAAATTTTGATCAGTTGAATTTGGGTATTATTTGTTACTTAATGCTTGAAATTTAGAATTTTATAAATATATTACAAATTACTAAATCTAAATTAAAAGAGCCATGTCATTCAACATCCGAAACAGGAACTTTCTTAAGCTTCTTGATTTTTCTCCCGCTGAGATTCAGTTTTTGCTGGATCTGTCGATGAATTTGAAATCGGCTAAATATAGCGGAACAGAACAACAAAAGTTGGTGGGCAAAAACATTGCCCTGATCTTCGAAAAGGCTTCCACCCGCACCAGATGTGCCTTTGAG
This sequence comes from Bacteroidales bacterium, assembly GCA_046545815.1. Classification (GTDB taxonomy): domain Bacteria; phylum Bacteroidota; class Bacteroidia; order Bacteroidales; family UBA12077; genus JAGXLC01. The sequence goes on along the minus strand of JBKGZA010000091.1, from coordinate 7,331 downwards.
GTAGCAGCTCACGATCAGGGTGCCAATGTCACCTATCTCGGTCCTACCGGTTCACAAATGGGCCAGAAAGAATCAATGAAGGATACTGCGCGTGTGCTGGGAAGAATGTACGACGGCATTGAATACCGGGGTTTTGGTCAGGAAGTTGTGGAGGAGCTGGGAACCTATTCCGGTGTGCCTGTATGGAACGGACTGACCAATGAGTTCCATCCCACGCAGGTACTGGCTGACTTCATGACCATGAGGGAGCATTCGGATAAGATTCTGAATAAAATGAAATTTGCCTACCTTGGGGATGCCAGGAACAATATGGGCAATTCCTTATTGATTGGCGCTGCCAGGATGGGTATGGATTTTCGTTCGGTGGCCCCCAGAAAAGTGCAGCCATCTGATGAACTGGTGAAACAGGCCCGGGGGATAGCCAAAGAAACCGGCGCAAAGATTATGGTAACGGATAACATAGAAGAAGGAGTCAAAGACTGCGATTTTTTGTATACCGATGTGTGGGTGTCGATGGGAGAAGCGGAAGAGGTCTGGAAGCAGCGGATCGATCTTCTGAAGCCTTATCAGATTAATAAGGATATGATGGAGAAAACCGGCAATCCCAATGTCAAATTCCTGCATTGTCTGCCTTCTTTTCATAACAGGGAGACAAAAATGGGGGAAGAGATATACCGGAAATTCGGGCTGGAATCTATGGAAGTCACTGAGGAGGTATTTGAATCCGGGGCCTCTATAGTATTCGACGAAGCAGAGAACCGGGTACACACCATTAAAGCGGTGATGGTGGCAACCCTGGGACAATGACCGGACTCGTGTCCCGGGTCTCCGGTTTCGGGTTTCGGGAAGAGGCGCAGAACATAGTGCGAAGAGCTTAGGGCAAGAAGTATCGCGTCATACTGCCAGCTCGTGACCCGAGACCCGTGAATCGAGATTTTTCCCGAACTCTTTGCTCCTTGCCCTGTGTTTTGGGCTCTGCGTTCTTCGCCCTACGCCAGCCACTCAGTCACAAAATAGTAGGCCATGATCAGGGAGGCGATCAGTTTGAGGCCGGTGCCCATCAGGAAACCCATAAATGACCCGAAGCCGGCTCTCATGGCTGCATTAAAATCGGTTCCTTTAAGGCTTTCACCGACAACCGCTCCTATGAAAGGAAGGATGATAATTCCCAGGGGAGGAAATAAAAAAATACCCAATACCACCCCAATCGTTGCTCCCCAGCTTCCGTATTTTGTTCCTCCGAATCTCTTTGTGCCCCATATTGGCACAAAATAATCCAGAATGGTTACTGCTATGGCCACAATAGCCAATATTACGAGTAAGGTGGTTGTATATTCTGCAAATTTTGTGAAATGAAGCAGGAGCAGACCCCCAAAACTCAAGGGAGGGCCGGGAAGTACAGGAAGTATGCATCCGAGTATACCCACCAACATTAATATAATTCCCAGTACAAGCAATACTATATCCATAAGTTTAGCTTTTTGATGTAAATTGTTACCTGGTGCTTTTTATGTTCCCGGTCAATAGCTGGAAATTATCTCCCTAGAATCTGTATATTGCATTGAGCAACTTGTTTTTCTGGGGCATTTCTTCAGGTTCCATCAGATAAATGTTGTCGACGTGGAGGAATGCTCTGATCGCTGCAAAATTTAGCAGATCTTCACAATCTTGCTCCCTTTCGGAGCGAATATCCACTTCAAATGTTCCGACTTCTTTCCTTGCTTAAGCGTTCCAATAAGTCTTTGTTTAATTGTTCCATATTCCACCTATTTTTTTGATAAAAAATGATCAAAATATGTACTGACCCAACGTGATTACCCTTTTTTTTTATTCTTGAGTCCGGTATAAAAAACTAGACTCATTCTTTGTTTTCCAGATCCTCGAATCTTACATCCGAAGAATAACCTGAATTTTCTTTTTCCTGATTTTTTTGCTCTGATTGGTTTTCTTCCTGGTTCATCTCATCACTCTTGGCATCTTTGATGAAATTGATTACATCTTCCAGGTTTTCCGTAAATTTGTCGAAATCTTCCTTGTAAAGAAACACTTTGTGTTTCTCAAAAAACCTTTTTCCATTTCTTTTAAATCTCTTTTTACTCTCGGTGATAGTCAGATAGTAATCGTTTTTACGGGTAGCCTTCACGTCCAGAAAATAGGTTCTTTTTCCGGCTCGAATGACTTGCGAATAAATGATGTCACTCCCGTTTTTCCCTTGACCTTGTTCCTGATCTTGCTGTTCCTGATCTTGCTGTTCCTGATCTTGCGCCTGTTCCTGGTCTTGTTCTTGTTCCTGTGCTGTTTCGTATCCTTGTCCTTCTTTGTTTTCGTATCCGTCCATCATTAATTGCTTTTAAAGTTTTACTATGAAACAAAAGTATAAAATAATTGGTGGATTACTTTTTACAAAAATATCTTTTTTTGAAAAATGCCCCAATTTTACTGAAAAAATTTATTGGTTCCATTTGACTTAAAACAGATGACATGCATTCAATTGTTATTATTTTTGTTGAATTACTCTTTCAGATTTTCTTTTGGTAGTTTTTTTCATTTATTTTGCACCTTGTGTTACATTGAAAAGCTTTGCATAAACCGGAAGAATGATTACACGGCGGATTATACGAATCAAAATTTTGCAGATCGTTTTTTCTTATTTATTTTCAAAAGATAAAACCATTGATCAATATGAAAAGGAGTTGTTTTTCAGCATCAATAAGTTTTATGATCTGTATCACAAATTGCTTTATTTTATAGTAGATTTGCGAAATTTCGCTGAAAACAAGATTGAGATAGCCCGCAACAAGAAAGCACCCACATATGAGGATCTCAATCCCAATACCAAATTTATAGGAAACCAAGTAATTCGGCAGATAGAGAACAATGAGGAACTGAAACGTTTTGTCAACCAAAAAATGCTGGATTGGTCCCAGAAAAAAGATTTTCTTAAGAATTTTTATAATTTTCTCAGCAATTTCGAGCTTTTCGGGGATTATATGAACAATCCCGAACGTTCCTATAAAGAGGATAAATTATTGGTCATCAAAACCTATACCCATCTTTTAGCGAATTATGATCCCTTATATCAGCAACTTGAAGAACAAAGCATTTATTGGAATGATGAAGTGGATTTGATTATCAGTATTATTGCACAGACCTTAAAAAATCTGCCTGAAGATCAGGAAACCGGCAACCTTGTTTACCCCTTATTTAAAAAGAAGGAGGATAAAGAATTTGCCAAACATCTTCTGAGAAAGACCATTATGAGATATTGTGAATATGATTATCTGATTAAGAACAATTCGCAAAATTGGGATTTGGAAAGAATCGCTGTGATGGATATTTTGATTATAAAGATGGCCATTACGGAAATACTTGAATTTTCTTCAATACCTACCAAGGTGACTTTGGATGAGTATATTGAAATTGCCAAGTTTTACAGTACGGAAAAAAGCAACATCTTTATCAATGGTATTTTGGATAAAATCATTGCACAGCTGAAGGCTGAAAATAGAATTAAAAAGCAAGGCCGGGGACTGATAGGAGAAATGTAATGATTACAGGATTGCTTCATTCATCCTAAATATTTTGTTTAATTTTGCAGTACATATGCTAAGTCGAATATTATGGATGGTTCTGATATTTGTTGTTGTACTCATTGGATGCAACAACAGCCGGTCCGGTAAAACAACGGAAAAAGAAACCGGCGAAGAGCGAGGAGATACTTCTGCGAAGATCAGTTTTGAGCAGGTATTTTATGATTTTGGCAATATCAAACAGGGTGAAAAGGTTACTTATTCTTTTCAGTTTAGGAATACTGGAGAATCACCATTGGTAATTGAAGATGCCTTTGCAAGTTGCGGGTGCACCGTTCCGGAATTTGATAAAGAGCCTATAGCACCTGGGAAAGAAGGTTATATTGAAGTGATTTTTGACAGTTCAGGCAGAAGAGGCAGCCAGTATAAAACAGTGATGATCAAGACCAATTCACCTGACAGCAAACACAGGCTCACAATAAAAGCTAATGTATTAATGAATTAAATTATAGACTAAAAATGATGAGTATGAATCAATTATTTCAAATTTTAATGGCATCTCCGCAGGGAGGAGAAGGTCAGAATCCTTTGGTTTCATTATGGCCTCTTTTATTGATTATTGTGGTTTTTTATCTTTTTATGATCCGCCCGCAGGTTAAAAAGCAGAAGGAATTAAGGAAATACCGGGAATCCTTGCAGAACGGAGATAAAGTAATAACTACAGGCGGAATATATGGTAAAATAGTAGGTGTTAGCGATCAGACGGTCATTCTTGAAGTAGAAGATCAGAGCAGAGTCAAGGTGGATAAGAATGCCATTTTGAAGGACGCAAAAGATCTTAGTGAGAAAAGATAAAATTAATTCTTCCGAAAGTATTGGTATTTTAGTGATAATTCATTTACTTTTGGATGAATTGATTTAAATCTATAACGGTGAAGGTTAATCTACTTAAGCTGGGTATCTTTTTTAAGAATTTAAAAGCATCGAATTATAAAAAGGACCTGGGCGTATTTTTAATATTTGTTATCATATCAGCAATCTTTTGGTTTTTTAATGAACTGGAAGATGATTACGTTACCAGGCTCCAATACCCTGTTGAATACACTCATTTACCGGAAAACAAGATCGTTGTGGGAGCATTGCCCTCTTCCCTGGAACTTAAGGTGAGGGGGCAGGGATTTCAGCTTCTGGAATACAAGTTAGTCAGAAATTTGAATCCGTTGATGCTTGAGGTTGGTTCATACAATTTAAAGTCTCAGGACCACCCCGAAAGCTTGATGTATTATATACCAACCGAGTCTATTCAGTCAGACATTAGCCAACAATTGAATTCTAAGATAGAGATTATTGATATTTTACCTGATACGCTTTTTTTTGAATTTACTGATCAGATTTCCAGGAAATTACCTGTTGAAGCAAATGTCGAATACAGTTTCGGGCAGCAGATGATGCTAAAAGGCAATGTGACAGTGAAACCGGACAGTATTGAAGTTTTGGGTCCCCGCTCGGTTTTGGATACTGTGGATAAGGTGATGACAAAATACAGAGAGTTTGATGATTTGACTTCTACAGTTGAACTTACAGTAGATTTGGAAAATATTCATGAACAGGTTGAATATCAACATAATCATGTTAAGCTGCGGATTCCCGTGGAACAATATACGGAAGGGAGCCTGAAAAAGGAGATTGCAGTGAGGAATAGGCCTGACTCGGTAGTAGTAAGAATTTTTCCCAGCTCTGTGAACATCACTTATCTGGTCGGGTTAAGCAATTATGAGGAAGTCATTCCTGAATTGTTTAAAGTCTATGTGGATTATGAAGGTGTCAGAAATAACAACGAGCAGCTTAAAGTTTTTGTGGAGAAAGCTCCTGATTATCTGAAGTCATACAGTTACACACCTCAAAGGGTGGATTTTATCCTTGAAAAAAAGAATGACTAAGGTAGGTATTACGGGAGGTATAGGAAGCGGAAAGACCTTGATTTGCCAGGTTTTTGAAAAATTTGGTATACCGGTTTTTTATGCTGATGAAGAGGCAAAAAAGCTATTGAATAATGACCCGAAGGTTAAGGAAGCCATAAAGGAGTTTTTTGGAAGTGAGGTTTACAATGAAAGCGGAATAGATAAAGCCTTTCTGGCTTCTAAAATATTCAATAACGGCGATGCGTTGGCTAAAGTAAACAGCATCGTTCATCCTGAAGTACGGAAATCATTTTTAAGATGGGCAAGGGCTAAGGAATCAGCTTATCCCTATGTCATTGAAGAGGCAGCCATCTTATTTGAGAGCGGAGGATATAAGGATTTGGATTTTAGTGTTTTGGTATATGCTCCCGAAGAACTTCGGATTAAAAGAGTGACAGAGCGGGATAAGACAAACCGGGAAGATGTTGAGGCCAGGATGAAGCATCAGATGAAAGATGAGGAAAAAATAAATATGGCAGATGCTGTGATTTATAATGATGAATCGCAATTGGTTATACCGCAGATTCTTAGAATTCACCAACAATTAAACAGGAAATAATTTTTTTATGGGAAAATTTACCAAATGGATTGCAGGGGGCTTAGGCTGGGCTTTTTTAGGTCCTATCGGAGGAATAGCAGGTTTTGTAGTCGGATCGTTGATTGATGAAACCAATGCCACAAAATCACTTGGATCAAAGTCATCTACCACCAGAGGTGACTATGTTATGAGCCTTCTGGTTCTGGTGGCTGCAGTAATGAAGGCTGATAACAAGGTGATGCGCTCTGAGTTGAACTATGTCAAACAATACTTTGTTAAAATGTTTGGTGAGGAAACGGCGGCGGAAGCCGTTAAAATGCTGAAGGATATTTTGAACCGTGATATTCCGCTTTACCAGGTTTGCGACCAGATTCGCTCCAATCTGGATTATTCTTCCCGCTTACAACTTATTCATCTTCTGTTTGGAATAGCCAGTGCAGATGGAAAGGTGCATGAGCGTGAACTAGACGTCATTGATGTTATTGCCAGCCGTTTGGGGATTTCTCAAAAGGATAAGAATTCGATTAAATCGATGTTTATTGAAGAAACCGGGTATGCCTATAAAATACTTGAGGTAGAACCTTCAGCGTCCAATGAGGAGATCAAAAAGGCCTACCGACAAATGGCCAACAGATACCATCCCGATAAGGTAAGCCATCTGGGAGAGGATTTTCAAAAAATTGCCCATCAGAAATTCCAGAAGGTTAATGAAGCCTATGAGAAAATCAAAAAAGAAAGAAACTTGCACTGATAGTCTTTTCATGATAAAAAATCACCCCTTTCCCGGACAAATAAAATGTTTACCATTTTTTTGAAATGATTGTTTATTCTATATTTGCATTTCACCAAATGGATGAGCCATGTTGAAAGATATTCTTGCAATTTCAGGTTACAGCGGATTGTATAAATATTTGAAGAAAAGCCGGAATGGTATTATCGTTGAAAATCTGGAAACGCAGAAACGCATGAATGCCGATCCCACAGCCCGGATCAATTCACTTGATGACATCAGCATTTATACAGAAAATGGGGATATGGACCTAAAAGAAGTCTTTAAAACCATTCATGAGCATGAAGAAGGTGGAAAAACTTTAAATCCCAAGAAGGCAAAAGGATCGGAGCTGAAACAGTATTTTGCTGAAGTGATTCCCGAATATGATGAGGAAAGGGTATATACTTCTGATATCAAAAAGGTATTGACCTGGTACAACACCCTTCAGAGACTTGATATGCTGAATTTTGAAGAATCTGAAGAAGAGGAAGGGGAACAGGAAAATACAGACTCTCAGGATAATGCTGAGG
>JBKGZA010000090.1:0-12298 GCA_046545815.1 Bacteroidales bacterium | reverse complement strand
ATATTAAAGAAAAAGTATATAATGGCAAGAGAAAAAAAGGCCGAATTTAATGAATCCTATGCTAACCTTATAAATAAATTTACGGCTGAATTTTATAATTCTTTTTGCAATCAATCTGGTGCAATCGACTGGGAAAAATTAGTGGAATTCAATTTTAAATCCACAATGAATTAGAGAATGGTCAAATCCTCTACTTTGAACTTTCCCACCTTATATTTGTTACAAAAAATAAAATAAATTCATGAAGCGGAAATTTAACTTCATAACATTATTTTTATTATTAATTATTGTTATACAGGGATTTTCACAAACCGATACCATGAAATACAAAGAATTGACGAATGCGGAAGAGCGGGTTATCATTCATAAAGGAACAGAAAAACCATTCTCTGGAAAATATTATAACCACTTCAAGGAGGGTATCTATACCTGCAAGCGCTGTGGCGCCGAATTGTTCGGATCAGGGGATAAATTCGAAGCCCAATGCGGCTGGCCGAGCTTTGATGATGAAATAGAAGGTGCCGTAACACGGGTTCCTGATGCCGACGGCAGCAGGACAGAAATTACCTGTAGCACGTGCGGAGCCCATCTGGGTCATGTATTCACCGGCGAAGGTTTCACACCCAAGGATACCCGTCATTGCGTGAATTCCATATCCCTCGAATTTATTTCTGGTGCGGACAATGAAGAAAGGAAAGAAGAAAAATAACGGAAAAGTACCTTCTATTCATTTATTTTGCTGATCTGGAAGATTTGTTTGCGGCTCCAGTTCTTCCAGTAAGGCAATGAAGTCTTGCGCATGGCCTTCCAATAGGCTTCGGAAGGAAATCCATGTGCATTTTTGGCTTCTTCTATTTTCACCTGAATTTTCTTGTAATATTCGGACTTTAACTGGATCTCTATGGTTCTGTCCTCGTATTGAAATCTGGCCTTTGGGAGACTGGCTTCATTGATGATCCTGATGTTTCCCTGTCCCGCTGTGGAGCCACAGGATACCTGCAATCCGTCATTTATGCAGCTCAAGGGAGGATTGTGTCCACAATAAGAAGTGATTTTTAGGTTACCCGGCTTGGTCCGGAAATATTCCAGTGCCCGGATGCCCATCTTGGCGCCTATAATTGAGTTTATACCCACATGATTATGTAATTCTTCCGTAATTGTCACGGCCCTCCATTCCCTGATGCCATATTTGTTTATTGTTTCAGTCATAAGTTCCCTGACGTCTTTTCTGTAGTAGCTTGAATCAACGGGAAACTTCCGGAAAACAATGCCCACAAGGTCGTTATAGGAACGAAGGTGATCCAGGTATTTGGCTTTTATATCCTCATTATCCTTTACATTGACCACATAGTGTGTTGAATCTGAATCGGCCGTATCCCTGGTAAATAATTCGGGATAATACAGGTACAAAGCCGTCAGATCGTCCCAGAGCCGAAAGCTCCCTTCCCGGATGCTTTCCTTCAGCGAGTCTTTTGAATGAGCGTTGTAAATTTTCCGGGCATAAGGAGTCTGAATTTTTCCGATTTCATCGAGAAACGATTCATTAAACTCCGGGGCATTTTCACTGGCCATAATTCTGTGAACGGGGATGCTGGTATTTAGTAAATAATCTCCCGATAGACAGTCCATGCCGTAGTTGGTCCAGGTTACTTCAGGCTGACACTGGTCAAACCAAATGATCCTGCTGATTTGTTTCTTTATGGAAGGTTGCATCAATACGGCATTGGCAATGTTTGTCAAAGGTCCTGTGCATATGATTTCAACCGGTTCCTCCTCGGCTTCAATGATCTTAACCAGAAATTCTTTCACTTCGGGGGGCTTCTTATAGCTGACTGGTTCTTTTCCCCAATCCGCAAGCTTGGCTATATTCCTTGATTGAGGCGCTTCATTTTTTGCAATGATACCCTGGGAAGATTTTATACCCTGATGACCGAGTGAATTCAATAAAGAAATGATTCTTAAATATCCCTCTTCCGGTTCCAGTACACCGTCTTCCGAGGTAATGCCAAGTATCTCTGTCGATGGTGAAGATAACAGGAGATTGATTGCGCGGAGGTCATCTGGAGCGCAGTCAGTATCAATGATGACACGGTGGCTGGTAGGTCCATCAGCCATCGAAAGGATGGAAAAAGAGATGAACATCACTGTCAGGTTGATGAATTTTTTCATTTTGCAGGCATTGTGGATTTCTTTATAACGTTCTCGTAAAATTAATATTTCCCGCGATTACCGAATCTGCAGGTTATTCAATGAAGCATACCGCAAGCAGTTTATCATTGTCTGGTTATCAGACAAAATAAATAAAAAATTAATCGTTTTCCTAAAAATACAGGTAAAAGTCTTGGGTAAGCGCTCTGTATTCTTCTTTAAAGTCGTTTCGTCCGCCTTTTTCTATTGTCATGACGTACTCCTCCGGTTCTGTTTTTTGAGGAGTAAATTCCAGCAACAGTCTTTTTGGCTTTTTGTTGGGTTTGGGGTTTATATAGGTTTTTCGGGAGCAAAACAGGGCGTTGTTTTGTGCCAGCTTGATGAATGATTGCCCCTCTCTGCATGGCATTATCACACTTAGATGACCCTGTTTTTTCCTGATAGATTGTAAATTGTTTGAAGCGGAAATATGGATTGGACAAAATGTTATTTTTGCACAAAATTAAAAAATAATCGGCTTTACAAACCATAATTAGAGTCTGTCCATAAGTCCTCTGTGTTCTCAGTGACTTTCTCTGTGGTCTCGTGGTTAATATATATATATTTGAACCACGGTTCACAGAGAGTAAACACAGAGCAAAACAGAGATGTTTAGAAGAATATTGCCAATTTTTGACTTGTCCAAATTAGGACTTATCCTGATTTAATATGTATATTGCGGCATTAAACTTTAAAGGGTATACAGGGTCTTATAAACTAAAACACGCTACTTATGAGAAAGAACATAATTCTGTTTGTGATAATGAGTGCTTTGACTTTGGGCAATCTACAGGCCCAGACATCCGATCTTTTTATGCCAAAAGAACTGCAGGACGCCTATGAAGCGGGAACCCGCTCCTATACCGGAGTTCCGGGAGAAAATTATTTTCAGAATACTGCGAGTTATGATATAGATGCACGGTTTGATCCCGAGACAGGCGTTCTGGAAGGCGAAGAAACCATTCAATATCAGAACAACAGTCCGGATACACTGGATTATATAGTGCTTCGTGTTTACATGAACTTATTCAAGAAGGGGGTGCCCAGGGATTTCAATGTGGGTGCTGCCGACCTTCACGAGGGGGTCGAGATCAATAACCTGACCATCAACGGACGGAAGCTTGATAGTGATGGTGGCCCCAGATTAAGCAATGAGCCCGAAACAAACTATCTTATACGCCTCTTGAATCCTGTACATCCTGATGAGCAGGCCACCATTTCACTGGAATGGAAAGTGCAATTGCCCACGGAAGTGACCATCCGTATGGGCAAATATGGAGCGCATAACTGGATGGTGGCCTACTGGTATCCCCGCGTTTCGGTTTATGATGATATAATGGGATGGGATACCCATCCTTTCAGGGGTTCCGCTGAGTTTTACAATGATTTCAGCGATTATAATGTAAAGCTGACCTTACCCGGTGAACATATGGTATGGGCTACCGGTGAGCTTCAGAACCCAGAAAAGCACTATCGAAAAGAGGTACTTGAAAAAATCCGGAAGGCCCGAAAAACTGATGAGGTGATCCCGGTCGTTACCAGAGAGGAAATCGAAAACAGCAGTGTATTAAAAGATAAAGAGGAGCATACCTGGCATTTTATTGCGCAAGAAGTGCCTGACTTTGCTTTTGCCACGAGCGACAGTTATCTATGGGATGCCACCAGCGTGGATGTAAATACTCAAAACGAAAGGCGAACTTTGATGAGTGCCGTATATGAGCCAGGCGCACCATATTTTGACCAGGTCGCTGAGATAGGCAGAAAATCCATCAAGTTGTTTTCCGAAGGGATTATGGGAGCTACTTTTCCCTGGCCCAAACTAACGGCATTCAACGGTAGCGGAGGCATGGAATTTCCTATGCTGATCAATGACGGAGCCATTTCAGAATATAAAAGTACGGTACATCTTACTGCCCATGAAATTGGACACAATTATTTCCCTTTTTATGTAATGACCAATGAATCGTATTATGCCTTTATGGATGAAGGTTTGGTTACCTGTCTGCCGCGGATAGCAGAAGAAGCCATCATAGAAGACTATGATTCTTTCTCGGGTTTGGTGGACCAATATGAGCAAGATGCCGGTAATTTCAGAGAAGTTCCTTTAATGGTAAAAAGCTATATGATCAGCGATTATTCCGCTTATCGGCTTCATGCCTATCAGCGACCTGCCACTGCCTTTTATCTTTTGAGAAGGTATTTGGGAGAAGCGGACTTTCATAAGGCCCTGGAAGAATATGTTCAACGATGGGCCCGGAAAAAACCGACGCCCTATGACTTCTTTTTTACCTTTGAGGATGTTCTGGACATGGATCTGACCTGGTTCTGGAACCCCTGGTTTTTTGAGTTCGGCTATCCTGATCTGGCAGTTACCGGCATAGAACAAACGGATCAGGGTTCGGTGGTGAATATTGAAAAGAAAGGAAGGTTCCCAGTGCCGGTACGTTTAGAGGTGTTCTTTGCAGACGGGGCCACCAGAGTTTACAACAGGCCTCTGGATGTATGGAAAGACGGGCGTAACCAAATTCAAATCAATGTGGAGGATCAACGGAAGATTGATTCTGTAAATCTGGGAAGTGAAAGAATACCGGATACGAATCCGAACAACAATAAGTTTACGATTAATTAGAGTCTGTCCATAAAGTCAAGAAATCTGCGATATTCTTTTAACCTGTATTGCTGGGGATTCAGAACCCTTCGAAAGCCCCGAGACCGAAAAGGGCAAAATCGTATTTGACCGGATCAAGGGGATCGAATTCCCGCAAGTTTCCCGTAAGTTCCAGAACGGCTTTCCAGTCGTTCTGTTTTCTTGTTAAAAATCCCAGCTTACGGGCGACATTCCCGCTGTGTACATCCAGGGGTATAAACAGGTCTTTCGGCGATATTCCCTCCCAAATGCCAAAATCAATGCCTTCTTTGTCACTTCTGACCATCCACCGGAGAAACATGTTCAACCTTTTGGCGGAGGCATTTTTGGAAATGTCGGCCACATGCTTGTGGGTTCTTTGAGGAGCAGGGAGCTCGAAAAATGTTTCGCGGAATGTGATCAGTGCCGCTTCGATGCCTCCTTTATCCCTGTATACATTTTCAAAGACATGCCTCAACCCCCTGTGATTCCTATAGATGTGCCTTAGCGCCCGGATAAAAAATATGCAGTCTGCTCCGTTAAAGGTACGGTGTTTGAAGTTCCTGAGAGATTCAAGTTCCGGCTTTCCGGCGTTCATAACGAAGTCAAACGGTTTGTAATCCATTCGCTGCAGGAGCTTATGCATATTGTTGATGATGGTTTTCCGCTGTCCCCATGCAATGGTGGCGGTGAGGAAACCGGCGATCTCTATGTCTTCAGGCTCCTCAAAGATTTTCGGGATCTGGATCGGATCGGTGGCGATGAAACGCCGGCAGTTGTATTGATGGTATTTTTCTTCAAGAAACGCTTTCAGATCGGTTGAGTAGGGATGAAGACATGTATCGCTCATAAACTCATCATATAAGGACTTTGTTATAAAAATTTGCCGTCTTTCATTTCCAGCTTTCTGTCGGCCTTATCAGCCAGCTCATGGTCATGGGTAACAATAACTATCGATGGATTGTATTTGTCTCTCAGGGAGAAAAAAAGACTGTGAAGTTCTTCTTTATTTTTTGTATCCAGGTTCCCTGAGGGTTCGTCCGCCAGTATAACCATCGGGTCGTTGATTAGCGCCCTTGCCACAGCTACCCGCTGCAGTTCTCCCCCGGAGAGCTCATTGGGCCGGTGTTCGAGGCGATCGCTCATCTTTAGAAAATTCAATATCTCTCTTGCTTTTTGCTCGGCTTCATTCCTCGGTACTTTGCCAATAAATGCCGGTATACAGACATTTTCCAGTGCAGTAAATTCCGGCAGAAGATGATGGAACTGAAAGACAAAGCCAATCTGTTTGTTGCGGAAGTTCGCGATTTGCTTGTCCTTTAAAAGATTTATGTTTTGATGGTCATAAATGATCTCTCCTGTGTCGGTCCTGCTTAATGTTCCGAGAATCTGAAGTAATGTCGTTTTCCCCGCACCGCTAGGCCCGACGATAGAGACAATTTCCCCGTTCCCGATCCGGATGTCTAATCCCTTTAGTACCTGGAGGTCACCAAATGACTTGCTGATGTTTTTGCCCTGTATCATAATTGATTTTATCCTTGTTTGAACGGATAAAATTAAAAAAGATTGGGAGTTTCGTGAATAGGTTGTTTACGATTTTTCTATTACACTGAATGAAGCAAAATCCGGATGAAAATTGGGAATGTACCCGTCTTTAAGACCGGTAATTTTGACAGGGTTCTGAGATGAGCAAATTATATATTATATTTATGCCTCATTTGTGCGTCAAATCTCTGTTCTTAACTGAAACGCCTATATGGAAATGGATATAATAATAAACTCTGCCATTGTTGTCGTTTGTGTTCTGGTATTGGCTAAAGGTTCTTCATGGCTTGTTGACTCAGCCGTGATTATAGCGCACTGGCTTGGTATTCCGACTTTGGTTATCGGACTGACCGTTGTGGCTTTCGGTACTTCCGCCCCTGAGTTTGGTGTAACTCTTCTTTCCGGCTTTCAGGGGAAAGGGGATATCTCGGTCGGAAATATTGTAGGTTCCAACATTTTCAATCTGGGTTTTATTCTTGGAGGTACCGCCATGGTGCGAAGCCTGAGAGCTGATAAAGCCTCCGTTTACAGGGATGGTGTCTTTCTGCTGCTTGGTACTGTTTTGTTGACCATATTCATATGGGATTTGTCGATAAGCAGGCCGGCCGGATTTGTGTTGTTTGCGCTTCTGGTTGTCTACCTGGCTTACCTGTTTCTGAAGAAACAACCTGTAGAAGAGGTATCACCCGACAGAAGAGAGGTTCGCTGGCATGATTTCGTTCTGTTTTTTGCAGGTCTGGGGATGATCATTGGCGGGGCCCATTTTCTGGTGGAGTCTTCCGTGAAAATTGCCACAATTTACGGTATTTCCGAATGGGTTATCGGGGTTACGGTGGTTGCCTTCGGCACTTCTGCTCCTGAGCTTGCAATATCCCTAACCGCTGCCATTAAGGGCCATCATGGAATCTCGGTAGGCAATCTGCTGGGGAGCGACATTTTTAACATGTTTGGTGTGTTAGGATTGACAGCCATTTTGAAAGATCTATCCGTAGAACCGGGAGTGCATTCCAATATGCTCGTATTGGTAGGCATGGTCGTTTTGGTAATCATTTTCATGTGGACCAAATGGCGCATTTCCAGACTGGAAGGCCTGATATTGATTATAATAGGCCTGGCCCGCTGGTTTTATAGTTTTTACTTCGGAACGTAAAGCGGCTTTTTATTGATTTTCTTTATCAGAGGATGAATCCTGGCGTGTTTCCGAATCTTCATCTGCCTGATCCTCATTTTCCGGATAATTCTTTGTTTCTGAGGTTCCTTCTTCCCGGCGGTAATCTTCTTCTCCGGTATCCTCTTCTCCGGATGTGCCTGTAGCCCCTTCTTTCCTGTTGGTGTAGGTGTCATAGGGCTCCTCGTACACGTCTTCTTCCGGAGAGTCGGGATCCTTAGAGGTTTCAGTATCAGCACCGGTATCCCTTTCTCCTTCTCCTTCTCCTTCTCCGGTATTGTTATCATCCCTGAAATAGTTATCAGCCGCATCATCAAACCGGGTGCTTTCTTCCAGGTCGCTTTTTATGCTTTTGATATCTTTCTGAATGTCCTGGGTGTGTTCATTAAATTCACTCTTAATATCGTTGGTGGCCTTTTTAAATTCATTCATGCCTTTGCCTAAACCCCGGGCTATTTCAGGAAGCTTATTGGCTCCAAATAGAAGCAATACCGCAAAAAGGATGATAAATATCTCTGCACCGCTTATAAATAAATTGGTAAAAATCATCATAAACCTCTTATTGTTCTTTTACATAAACGCAAATATATATTAACTTCTTTTATAAAAAAAGCCCTGATGTAATTTCAGGACTTTTTTTATTGCAATATCATGTCATTTCCTGTTTTTGGCCGTATTTTTTTTGCCGGCCTTTTGGGGTTGTTTTTTAGGTTGCTGTTTTCCTTTCACTGCCTTTTTTTCCTGTGGTTGTTGTCCTTTCTGTTTCCCCCTCTGGGGCGGAGTTTTGACCTTTTTATGTATTGTATCATAAACCATCGGTGATGCGATAAACAACGAGGAATAAGTACCTACAACAACACCCACCAGCAGTGCGAAAACAAAGCCGCGTATCACTTCGCCGCCGAAAAGGAAGATGGTCAGCAATACAACAAAAGTTGAGAGTGATGTACTGAACGTACGGCTTAATGTACTGTTCAATGCTGTGTTAATGATGCTGAACCGCTCTCTTTTCGGATACAACCCGACATACTCGCGCACCCGGTCGTACACCACCACCGTGTCGTTGATGGAGTAACCCACTACCGTTAAAATGGCTGCAATGAAGGCCTGGTCAATCTCCATCGAAAAGGGCATGATATCGTAAAACAGTGAAAATATGCCCAAAATGATGATGACATCATGGATCAGGGCTGTCAGGGCCCCCAGGCCATACTGCCAGTTCCGGAACCTGCCGAAAATATACAGGAAGGTGATCAAGAGGGCAAATACAACGGCCCATACCGCCTGCACCCTGATGTCATCGGCAATGGTTGGCCCGACCCTCAGCTCGCTCTTGATGTTATCGGTGGTAAACTCTTCAAAAGAGGTGTTTTCATCTATATAGGGCTGAAGGCCTGCGTAAAGCTTTTTTATCAATTCTTCGTCCACTTCCCGGCCTTCCTGTTCAATTTTATATTGGGCGGTCAGTTTGATCTGGTTATCGCCGCCAAAGGTTTTTATTTTGGGAGCCTGACCCAGCTCATCTTCCAGGTTGCTCTGTATCTCAACCGTATTGACCGGCTGATCAAAACGGATCACGTAAGAGCGGCCACCCGTGAAATCCACTCCTTCGTTTAGCCCTCTTGCTGCGAGAGATACCAAACTGATCAATATCAAAACCGAAGAAACTACATAAAATGCTTTTCTTCTGGGAAGGAATGGGAACTTGGCATTCAGGAATGCTCCTTCTGTCAGTTTGGTGGAGAAAGTAATGGGCTTGTTCTTTTCCAGATACCGCTCAATGATCAGTCTTGTAATGAAAATTGCCGTGAACAGGGATGTTAGAATACCAATCAGCAAGGTGGTAGCAAAACCTTTGATCGGGCCTGTTCCGAATATGTAAAGGATCAGAGCGGTAAGGAATGTAGTTACGTTGGCGTCAATGATGGCCGAATAGGCATTTTTGTAACCGTCTTTAACAGCTAGTTTAATACCTTTGCCGGCCCGCAGTTCTTCACGAATCCTGTCGTAGATCAGCACATTGGCATCCACTGACATACCAATGGTTAGGATGATACCGGCAATTCCGGGCAAGGTGAGCACAGCACCGAGAGATGCCAGGATTCCGAAAATAAAGAACATATTGGCCAGGAGGGCGATATCAGAGACCAATCCTGCCTTTCGGCTGTAGTAAAATATCATATAAAGCATGATCACAATGAAGGCGATGAAAAATGAGGACAAACCTGATTGGATGGATTCCTCCCCCAGAGAAGGTCCCACGGTTTGACTTTGTATGATCTCGGCCCTGGCAGGAAGCTTACCCGATTTAAGCACGTTTGCCAGGTCTTTGGCTTCCTGGACGGTAAAGTCACCGGTGATGGATGACTGGCCTCCCTGTATTTCCTGTTCCACCCTTGGAGCTGAGTAAACCAGACCGTCAAGCACGATGGCTATGTGCTCGTTGACATTGTTTTTGGTCAGCCGGGCCCATGTTTTGGCTCCTTCGGTATTCATGGACATGGAAACCTGTGCATTGGCCTGGTCTCTTCCAAACTGGGAACTTGCATCGGACACAGCCTCACCGGTGAGTGGTGCCTGACCTTCACGGCCGGTCTTCTTCAGCGCATACAACGGATAATATTCTTCCGACTCTGAACCCTGATAAGGATTAACCCCCCAGTGGAACTCCATGTCTTTTGGAAAAACGGACCGCACCTGATCCATCCGGAGATAATCGTTTACTCTCGAAGTATCGGTGTAGTGGGCTACTCCAACTACAGCCCCTTGCATAAGCTGATTGTTCTGCGGATTAACCATAGGCTGCAGGAACTGGAAAAGCGGATATTCTTCGGCCATTTGCTGTTGCCTGCCGGTGGTATCCTGCTGGCTGGTATCCTCCTCTTCGATTTGCTGAAGAAGGGATTGTTCCCCTGCAGTATCCTGTGCTGCGGTTTCCTGCTCTTCCTCGGAAGACTCTGCCATGATATCCTCACCACTCTCCTCCTCTATGGAGTCTTGATCCAGCTTTTCCTGAGCCGCCCTTACCTGCCTGATCGTTTCATTGGCTTGTTCCAGGTGTTCATATAACTGGGGGTTTTCGTAAGTCTCCCAGAATTCCAAATTCGCAGTGGTCTGCAGAAGGTCTTTTACCCTTTCCTGGTCTTTCACCCCGGGCAGTTCTACCAAAATCCTTCCCGTGTTTTCAAGTTTCTGAATGTTGGGTTGAACCACTCCGAAGCGGTCAATCCTTGTCCTCAGTATGTTAAAGGTATTGTCAATGGCAGATTCGGTCTCTTCCCTAAGTACATCCAATACTTCTTCATTGCTCGAGTTGTAGTCTATTTGATCCCGAAGTTCATAAGTATTGAATATGGCTGCAAGACGTGCATTGGGTGCTTGTTCTTCAAATGCCCTGCCAAATAAGGTGATAAAATCTTCCTGGCTTTTTTCCTGCATTTGATTGGCCTGTTGCAGTGCCTGTCTGAAAACGGTATCCTGGCTGTTATTGGCCATGTTTCTTATGATCTCCTCAACCTGTACCTCCAGGATGACATTCATTCCTCCCTTGAGGTCAAGCCCCAGGTTGATTTCGCGTTGCTGACATTCGCGGAATGTATATTGCCGTATGCCAAGGAAGTTGTATACTTCCTCACTGCCCATGGAATCAAGATATGCTTGTTCTTTCCCGAGGTCGCCCTGTGCATGTTCTTCCGCATCATTCTTGACGCTTGTGGTTACCACTGTGAATGACAGATAGTAGATGCATATTAATGTCAGCAAAATCGCTACTAATCTGATGGCTCCTTTTATCTGCATTGCTAAGGTTGTTTTTTAAATTCAACGTGTTATATAAAATTATCGTGCAAAGATATATATTTTTTTTAGAATGGCAGAACGCAATTTGTATTGATACCGCCAGCAGAAAAAAACATTTTATTGGGGGTAACAATTAGGCTGTTAAAAAAAACAAAAAATACATATTTGATTTATCTCCCTGCGAAGATCAAGGGGTATTGTTATAAAAATAACACTATTTTTAGATATAACCCTTAAAATTTTTGGTTGTTCCATAAAATGATTATTTTTGTCCCAATTATTAAATTAATAGATGGATCAGGCAGGTTAATTTGTCTGATAAGTTGTTATTGGCTTGTATTTCAGCGGGAATTCCCGGGAATTCCCAATTAAAAATGATTTTTTATTAACATGTGTTTGCAAAAGTCATTTAGAAATTGTTTTTTCGTATTTAGAATTTTGAGACCTAAATCTCATTAGAAAACACTTAATTCAAAATTTATGTCTAATCAAATCAAATTTTTGGTGTAATTAAAAACTAGCTCTATGAGAAAACTAACCTTGATTTTAACATTTTTGCTGTTTTCCGGCTTAACGGCATCGGCACAAATGCAGATTTCGGGAACGGTTACCAATGCAGAGACGGGTGAGCCGATTCCTGGAGTTTCAATAGTTGTCAAGAGTCAGACAAGCATTGGAACGACAACAGACATGGACGGGCAATACTCGCTTGAAGTGCCGTCCGATGCAGAAACTTTGGTATTCAGCTTCGTGGGTATGCAGACCCGGGAAGTATCCATTGATGGCAGAACCACGATTGATTTGGAAATGCGGCCCGAAGTTGAAGAGATGGACGAGGTTGTGGTAACTGCCCTTGGTATAAGTCAGGAGAGAAAATCCTTGGGTTATTCTGTTTCAGATATGTCAGGAGAAGAATTAACAAATGCTTCTCAAAATGATGCGATAAGTTCTCTCCAGGGACGTGTTTCTGGTGT
>JBKGZA010000089.1:0-12450 GCA_046545815.1 Bacteroidales bacterium | reverse complement strand
AATTTGAAAACGGGAACATTTACGATACCGGAAGCGCCGAGGAGATTGATTTCAGTTCGTTACTTACGTGATGAGGCGTAAATCTTTTCCAGAAGTCGCGGAGATTAACAAAATAACGCTAAAAGCCAAGGGTTAAGTCAGGAAAAAACAGAGTTCATAGCTTTTTCTTAACTTAACCCCCGGCTCTTCATTCTGTTTCTTAAAAGCAATAGGTGTTTTCTTCGATGAGTTTATCGGCAATTCTTCTCCGGGCCTCTTTGACATTGAGCCGCGGAATGTCCGTAAAATACATTACCCCTTTTCTGTATTTTTCAACATCTTCTTCTGCATCAAGAGAATATATTGCATCAAGGGCATGTTTCCGGATATTATCTGCGGCATCCAGCATAAATACATCAAGCATGTCGCGGTACAGACTTTTATCCACAGGAGTCTGAAATGAATCCAGCTTTTTTACCCGCAACATGGTTGATTCTGCAACATATGTCAGTGTGACAACATCGGCCAGATTATTCAGAATTTCCTGTTCATGAGCCATTTTTCGCCCGAACTTGTTGGAAGCTGCATTCATCAGTAATATTACTACTTTCTTGAAATTCTGAACATAATGGACCTTATCTTCAAAATATCCTTTTGATTCATATTCCGGGAGGTTATCGAGCTGACTCATCACTTCTTCTGCCTGAGCAAATATATCGATCTTCTTCTTGTGTCCCCGTTTATTGACAGTATCAGAAATCCAGAGCCTGTTGATTTCATTGGTTCCTTCAAAAATCCGATTGATCCTGGAATCCCTGTATGCTCTGTCGGCAGGCATTTCAGACGAGAAGCCCATACCACCCATTATCTGAACCATCTCATCAACAATATAATCCAGGGTTTCTGAACCATAAATCTTAAGTATTGCGGCCTCGGCTTCATACTGGACAAAGGCTTCGGTATTGGCTTTGCCGTAATCCATGCCATCATTCATATAAGCTTCTATGGCCTCGTCCACATTTTTGCTCAACCTGTAAACAGCCGATTCATTGGTGAATGTTTCAATGGCCTGCTCAGCCAGTTTGTACTTGATGGAACCAAAACCGGAAATCAAAGTGCCAAATTGTTTTCTTTCGTTGGCGTAATTTACCGACTGACTGATGGCCCTTTTGGCAGCTCCAATCACATTGCCGCCCAGCTTAATCCGACCCATATGAAGAATATACAGGGCAATGCGGAACCCTTCGCCCCTTCGTCCCAGAAGATTTTCAACCGGCACCTTCACGTCGTTATAAAAAATCTGTACGGTGGATGAGCCCTTGATACCCATTTTTTCCTCCTCCGGATTGATTTCTATACCGGGGCTGTCACCATCCACTATAAAAGCACTCAGTATGCGGTCGTTTTCAATCTTGGCAAATACTACCTGTACGTCGGCAAATCCGCCGTTGGTGATCCACATTTTCTGTCCGTTGAGTATATAATGTTTGCCGTCATCGGAAAGAACCGCTTTGGTCTTGCCGGCATTGGCATCCGAACCGGCACCAGGCTCAGTCAAACAGAAAGATGCTATTTTTTCCCCTGAAGCAAGCTCAGGCAGATATTTCTGCTTTTGCTCTTCATTCCCATAATAAACAATCGGTAAAGTGCCGATGCCCGTATGGGCCGAATAGGCTACGGAAAATGAATATCCGGCGCCCAGCAGTTCATTGGCATACATGGAGGTCAGAAAGGACTGACCGAAACCTTCGTATTCCTCCGGAACAGAAATACCCAGTAAACCCAGCTCACCGGATTTTTCCAGTATGCTCCTCATCAAACCTTCTTCTTTCTTATCTATCCTATCGAGATTGCAAAAGACCTCAGCTTCCAGAAAATCCTGGCAAGTCTGAGCAATCATGGTCTGTTCTTCGTCAAATTCTTCGGGAATAAAGACTTCACTGGCTTCTGTCTCTTTAGTCAGAAATTCGCACCCTTTTATGTTCAATGCTTGTTTTTCCATTTGATATTTATTTATAGTTCAAGACTTTGTTCTATGATTTCGGCTATATCAAGATTTTTCACCTCTGCCTCTTTATCCTTATATTTCAGTCCATCGGTTAACATCACCATACAATACGGACAGGCAGTGGCAATAATGTCTGCTCCGGTATCCAGTGCTTCCTCGGTACGCTCAATAAACACTTCTTTATCTCCTTTCTCGGCCTCTTTAAACATCTGACCGCCTCCTGCCCCGCAACAGAGCGCAAAACTTTTATTCCGCGGCATCTCTTTTTTTAGTGAAGGTATGGCTTTCAAAACATCCCGGGCTGCCTGATATTCACCATTGCCCCTTCCCAGGTAACAAGGGTCATGATAGGTAATGTGCTTATCTTCGAATATTCTGCTCTCTATCTTAAGGGTACCCTCGTGAAACAGTTTCTGAAAGAACTGTGTATGATGCCAAACTTCATAATGTCCGCCAAAATCAGGATATTCATTTTTAAAAGTGTTATAGGCATGGGGATCGCAGGTCAGTATTTTTTTTATTTCATAACCATTCAGCAGCTCGACATTTGTCATGGCCTGCATTTGAAAAAGCATTTCATTGCCGGAACGGCGGGCTATATCTCCGCTGGAAGTTTCTTCGGTTCCCAGTACGGCATAATTGATATTGAGATGGGTGAGCACTTTGATAAAAGCCCGCGTCACCTTTTTATATCTGTCATCATAAGCACCTGCACTGCCAACCCATACCAAATATTCCGGCTCTTCGCCCCTGGCATGAAGATCGGCCATGATCGGAACTTTTACCTTGCGTTTTGTCATACTGTATAAATTTATCCCTCAAGTATCATTTTTCGTTTATATATAGCTCTTCAGCCCATTTCATCCTGTCTTCAGGTGAATACTGCCATGGAGCTCCATTGTTTTCAATATTACTGAAAATGGCATTCAGATCACCCGGGGCGGAGGCTTCTTCCATTACCAGATATCTTCTCATCTCCACAATGAGCGTGGGATGATTGATATTGACCGGGCATTCCTGAGCACATGCATTACAGGTAGTACAAGCCCAGAGCTCTTCTTCTGTGATATAATCCCTCAATAAAGATTTATTATCATCATAATCCTTTCCGTGTTTTACCAACCCCGGCCCTTTTTCCTTCATCCTTTCACGAAGGTCCACAACGATTTTCCGGGGCGATAATCTTTTACCGGTGATATTGGCAGGACACACATCGGTGCAGCGGCCGCACTGGGTACAGGCAAGCGCGTCGAAATAATTTTTCCAGGATACATCCTCAACATCCATCACACCGAAACGTCCAACTTCCTCCTCTTCAGCAGGCTGATCCAAAGAAGCATTGGGGTCCATCATCATCTCCACCTCCCGCTTCACATTCTCCATGGTATCCAGCCTTCCCAAGGGCTCCAATCTGCTAAGAAAAACATTGGGAACGGACAGAAATACATGAAAATGCTTGGAATAGGGAAGATAATTGGCAAAAAAGAAAATAATCAATATGTGGGCCCACCAGTTGGCTTCATGATAAATATACAATTGATCCACACTCATTGAAGCAAACCATTGGGCGATAAACCGACTTACCGGAAAAGCGCCGTAAATCTCATGCCCTGTGCTTAAAGCGTGCTGATAATAAAAAGCATTCATCCCCAACAAGGTAATCATCAGCACAAGGATCAGCGTCAGGGCAACACTGGCATCCACATGCTTCTTATGATCCATCTCGATGCCGCTGAAACGCTTCACATGAAGGAAAATTCGCCTGATCAGGAAAACGACAATGGCCATCGCAATAACCAGGGCAAATACATCGCCGGCACCGATGATCACATCATAAACCACACCAAGGGCTTTAAATACCCGTTCGGTGCCCAGAATGCCATCAACTACCATTTCAATGCTTCCGATCAATATCACAATGAACCCCCAGAATACCAAGGCATGTAATAAGCCAACGACCGGGCGCCTGAAAATCTTGGTCTGCCCAAAGGCCACCTGCATCATCAGGTTAAAACGCCTGCCTAAATTCCGTATAGGAAAATTCTTGCGTGTAAATTTAAAGTATGCAAGCAACCGTGAAATGGTACAGGCAAAAACCCCCAGGGTAATCAATAGAGTAATAATAAAAATCACCTGCTTGAGCATATGTCGACTTTTTAAGATGACAGGCAACAGATGTACGCCTTCAACCCTCTGTTGCCTGATGATTATCGTTCGATTGTGCGCTTAAGATTTGGCTTTACGGATCGCTTCCGTTAGTTCAGGCAGAATTTTCAGGGCGTCTCCCACGATTCCGTAGTCAGCCACCTCAAATATGGGGGCATCCTTATCGTTGTTGATTGCCACAATATACCTGGCACGGCTCACACCGGCAATATGCTGTATTGCACCGGAGATGCCTGCGGCAACATAAAGATCAGGGGCTATGATTTTTCCTGTCTGGCCGGTATGTTCTTCGTGCGGCCTCCAGCCCTCATCCGAAACAGGACGCGAACATGCCAGGGCAGCACCAAGCTCATTGGCCAGCTCTTCAAGATTATCCCAGTTTTCAGGGGACTTCATACCACGGCCTCCGGATACCACCAACTCGGCATCGGTAAGCAGAAGCTTATCCCTGTACTTTTCTACATTCGTGACTTGGGTCTTAATCTGATCCTCACCGATATCGGGTTCAAAATTTTCAATATCCGGTTCCTGTATATTCTCGTAAATACCGAATGAGTTCTGAGCCAGCGTCAGTATCTTTTTATCTGACTTCAGGGACACATCAGCAAATGCCTTGCCTGAAAAAACCTTTTTATGGATAGTAAAAGGTTCCAGAGCTGAAGGCAACTTATTCACCTCCGAACCCAGAGCCGCGTTCATCCTGACGGATAATCGGGGGGCGAGTGCTTTTCCCATGTTGTTATGGGCAATAACTATAAGATCAGCGTCTTCTTTATTAGCCACCTGTTCAATAACAGATACATAGGCCTGATTATCGAGCTGCTTCAGGTTCTCCCGGTTCACCGATACAAGCTTCTCAGCTCCGTAATCTGCCAGTTGCTTCAATTCATCTTCCTCCACTTCACCAATGGAGAGTGCTACTGTTTGTGTATCGGCCATTTCAGCAAGCTTACTTGCATAGGAAACCAGTTCAAAAGACAATTTCTTGAATTTTCCGTCCCAGTTTTCTGTAAAAACTAATACTGCCATATCTCTTGCTTTAGATTATATTATATTGAATGATTGAATGTTTAATATGTCATTTGCTGTCGTTTATGGTCATTTGCTGTTATATCACAGATAGATATTAAATCACCCTGGCTTCATTCTGAAGCAAATCTACCAACTCTTCAACATTTTCCGGATCGATCATCTTGCATGGCGGTTTGCCTTTTGGCAACTCAAAGCTTTCAAATTCGGTGAGCGAATCGGCATCAACAGGCTCCATTACATTCAATGTCTTTTTTCTGGCCATCATAATGCCTCTCATTGAGGCAATCCTTGGCTCAAGGGCTATTCCCTTCTGGACTATAGCTACCATAGGCAGCTCTGATGTTACCTCTTCTTTACCCCCGTCAATATCGCGTATGATTTTAATCTGCTCACCCTCCATCTCAAAGGATGAAACGGCTGATACCGAAGGCAAATTGAGGTGTTCGGCAAGCATCCCTCCAACCGCAGCCCCGTTGTAATCGCTCGACTCAATACCTGCAAAAATGATATCAAACTCATTTTGTTTGACCACTTCAGCCAACTGAGCCGAAACAAAAAAAGCATCTTTGGGGTCGGCATTCACCCGTATGGCCTCGTCGGCACCAATTGCCAATGCTTTTCTGATGGTGGCTTCGGAACCCTTTTCCCCTACATGAACCACGGTCACCGCATCAACAGGGTTATTGCCGTCTTCTTTCAACTGTAAAGCCCTGGTGAGTGCCAGTTCATCCCATGGATTAATCACCCATTGCACACCGGTGGTATCCAATTGCTTATTGTCATCCGTAAACCTCACCTTGGTGGTTGTATCCGGGACATTGCTTATACAAACTAAAATTTTCATTGATGATTCAATTTAAATGATTCAATCTTATTAGTTAAATTACTGATTCTTACATTCACTAAATACGTCGAATTATACAGGCTCAAGGTTAGCAAATATATAAATAAGATAAGAAAATTAAAACTTTTCCCACCTTTACGCCATTCTCCCCGACTTTGACAAACAGATGATAAAGACAGTGTTTTTTCAAAGCACATCAATATACACTGAAAAAATTACAGAATATTTTTGATACTTTTGCAGGAAACAACTGAACTTATTGGTCTATGGATGCATTACTCATTATGATTGCAGCTGCTCTTGGCTACATCGCCATGTACAGAATTTACGGAAAGTTCATTGGAAAACAGATTATGAAACTCAATCCCGAGGCAAAGGTGCCTTCAGGTGCCATGGAAGATGGCATCGATTATGTGCCCACCAAACGGGAAGTCATCTTTGGCCACCATTTTACTTCTATCGCCGGAACGGGACCAATAGTCGGACCGGCCATTGCCATTATCTGGGGTTGGATGCCGGCTTTGATCTGGGTCTTTGTGGGCAGCATTTTTATGGGAGCCATACATGATTTTGGAGCCCTGATCATTTCCATGCGCAACAAAGGGAAATCCCTATCTGAATTCACGGCCAAATATATCACCCCAAACACCCGCTTTTACTTTTTCATTATCATCTTCTTGGAGCTCTGGCTGGTGATTGCCATATTCGGACTGGTCATCAGCGTGATTTTCCACATGTACCCTTCTTCGGTCATACCGGTATGGCTGCAGGTGGCGATCGCGTTGAACCTAGGATTTCTGGTAAACAAGAAAGGGAAAAATATCCTGTTCTGGTCTCTCATTTCGGTAATTCTTATGTACCTCACAGTAATTCTGGGAACCCACCTGCCATTAAATATGCCCGATATTGCAGGCATCCCGGCCACAGGCATTTGGACGATTCTGCTGCTGGTATATGCCTATATCGCCTCCATACTTCCGGTTACCACTTTGCTTCAGCCGAGAGACTTTATTAACTCTTACCAGTTGTTGATTGCTATGGGCCTGATGGTGCTGGGCGTATTTTTTGCTTCCTTTACCGCCAATATGGAGGTGGTAGCTCCTGGCGTGCAGATGCAACCCAAATCGGCACCACCACTATGGCCTTTTCTTTTCATAACCATTGCCTGTGGGGCGATCTCTGGCTTTCATTCACTGGTCGCTTCCGGAACTTCAGCGAAACAGGTTCGCAACGAACCGGATTCCCTGTTTGTAGGCTACGGTTCGATGGTCACCGAAGGATTTCTGGCAACACTGGTAATCATTGCAGTTGCCGCAGGCATTGGTCTGGGTTATGAACACAACGGACAGATGCTGATGGGTACGGAAGCCTGGACCAACAACTATGCTTCCTGGACTGCTGTACAAGGCCTGAACGATAAGGTTGGATCATTTGTTTTGGGTGCGGCCAATATAATCGAAACCACCGGGATACCCAATTCGGTGGCAATAGCCATTATGGGTGTATTTGTGGCCTCGTTCGCTGCCACTACCATGGACTCAGCTACGCGGGTGCAACGCTATGTGGTGACAGAGCTGTTTGATTTTCTGGGTGTGAAGGCATTTAAAAACATATATTTTACCACCTTTGTGGTAGTGGCTACAGCAGCCCTCCTGGCCTTTGTATCGGGAGCCGACGGAAAAGGGGCACTAACACTGTGGCCCATATTTGGTGCCATCAACCAGACATTGGCTGCCCTCGCCCTGATCGTGATCACAATGTACCTGAGAAGAAGAAGTTTCTATAAGTGGCTTATTTCAGGCATACCTGCTGCCTTTATGGTGATTATGACCTTCTGGGCCTCCATTCTGAACGAAATCAACTTCATCAATGACCATAACTGGCTGCTGGTTTTTGTGAACGGAATGGTCATTCTGCTGGTGATATTGGTCGTTATTGAAGGGCTGAAAACCTTCTTCACCGTTAAGCCACAGCCGGCAGTGGAGGCATTATGACAGGCAGGGGAGAATGGTTGATTGGTTGTGGTGAACTCAGTAGGAAGGATGGGATTTGCATTAAATAAGCCATTACAGGTTAATAAGTCCGAATAACAATATGAAATACAATGCGAAAAGTGCTGCTTCGACATTATATAAAAATAAACATGCCTGGTGTAGCGGGATTCATGCTGCTGTATATACTGGGAAAATTGAATATCAACATCTTCTTTCCGGTGCATCAGGGTTGGGTGCCTATGGTAATGATGATAGTAGAAGCGCTCTTTGCCCTGGTGCTACCCTTGTGGTATCGTATCCTGTTTGTGAACAAAAGCAGGGGGAGAAAATATACGGATAAAAATAAATTTATGCAGTTTGAAAAGCATTTTCTCACCCTTGCCTCAATTTCAGTATATATTCTGATTGCAGGATATCTGATGGCTCTGCCTGGAATTCCTCTTTCTGTCATGCTGTTGTTTGTTTTGTATGCCCTGTATTTTTATTTTCCTTCGGAGAAAAGAATCGGTGCGGAGCAGAAAATCTTTCGTGTCAATTAAAATCGATTTGCATGAGATTATCCGAACTCATATCCAAATTAAAAAAATTGCTGCGCGATATTGAGGAGATCAACCGCGGAAATGCATCAGATTTGCACGAATGGGAAGAAAAGGAGTTGCGCAACATATTTGCCCTTCTGGTGATGGGATCATTTGCAGGCATACCCTCGCCGCCCGTGCACATCACGATGGAACTGCTGCCTGAGATGGAAGATGATCTGAGTATTATGCTGAACAGGATTCAAACGGCCCATGATCCGCTTGGAGAGCTGTTTTCCCTGCTGGATCCGATGTAGCGGTTTATATTTAGCCATTTATCGGGGCTATGAAAAAAATGTCAAATTATAAGCACCCCATGTCAAAAAATACCAATCAACACGCAATTTAAAATTTTGTACATTGATATTTGAGATTTGAATTTTGTAATTTGATGCTTTATGTTTGAATCTGTGAACAAAAAATGGGTTCGGTTCAATCAAAAGAGATGAATTGAAGAATATGTATGCCATAAACCCCAAACTGATATTCTTTTCAGGCAAGGGAGGAGTGGGAAAATCCACCGTTTCGGCCCTTGTATCCCTGGAAAAAAGCCGGAATGCACAGAAGACCCTTCTGGTATCCATGGACCCGGCCCACAACCAAAATGATATCTTTCAAACTAATATAGGGGAAAAACCAAAAGAAATCATACGGAATCTTTGGGTAACGCAAATAGATACAGATCGCTGGATCAAAAAATACCTCAGGGACACCGAAGAAAGCGTAAGCAAAAAATACAACTACCAAAAAGCTTTCAGCATCAAAAACTACTTCAAGGTACTTCAGTTTTCTCCTGGCATTGAAGAATATGCGCTTATGCAGGCTTTCGAATCCATATTGCTAAAACACCAGAACAAGGAGGCCATCATTTTTGACATGCCCCCCACTGCGCTGACGCTGCGTTTTTTCTCCCTCCCCCATCTCACCCTGACCTGGATCAAAGAATTAACCAGGTTGCGCGAAAAGATCTATAAAAAACAGGAGATCCTCTCCAATATCAAATTCGGCAAAAAAAACATCGAAACGGATTCCATCCTTGTGAAGCTTAAAGAGATGAAAGAAAACTATATCCGCCTCAACGATCTGTTCGGCTCTGAAAATACGGAAATCAACCTGGTAACAAAACCCGATGAACTGTCACAGTCTGAAAGCATAAGAATCTATGAAAAACTCCGTGATCTTGGAAAATCCCCGCATACTGTAATATTGAACGGCTGTAAGCATGAAGCGTCTGTAGATTTTTACAAAAAAAACATTCCGGCAAACCAATATATTATGTTGCCTGAAAGCACCATGCCTCTGATCGGGCTGGAAAACCTGATGAGCTATATGGACTCAGCAGGTCAAGAAATTGAGCAGGTATAATACACTCCCTGGCAGTTATCCGGAGTTACTATCTTAAATCCCTTTTTCAGGGGTTAGCAGTTCAAGATCACAGACAAACTTTATTTTCTCCTTGATTGTTAGATAATTTTTGGGGTAAGATAGGTAGTCATCCCGACGAGATAGGTGGTCACCCCGAGGAGTTAGTCAGGCGCTTCGATCGGACAGACAAAAAAATCCCCGGAAGATATTCATCCCGGGGATTTTTATAAACAACGTGAGGTCTTATTATTCTTCTTCCGAGGTCTCGTCCTCTTCGGGGATCAGTTCGAGGTCCCGGGTTGTTTCATTACCCGCTACTACCTCTACATCATTTACCATTGTGGTATCATAGCCATCCTTAACGGCATAAAGGTCATAGATTCCTTCCTCAACACCGAGAATGGAATATCCTCCTGTACTGTCGCTATAAGTTGTGGTTACAACCGTGTCCTGTTCGATCCATACGGCAGCATCTTCAACGATTGATTCAGAAGTATCGGTTACCGCACCGCTGATCTGTCCTGCGGTAGTTTGATTAACCGCACGGATGACCGGTTTAAAGTTGAAACCCTTAACACCTGCAGGTGAGTTCATATTGCCTTTTAATATAAACGACTTGCTGAGATCAAAATCGAGCAAAAGGTTGGATGTAAGTCCGCTTGCAACTTGAATGGCAGGATCAATAAATATCTTGATACCGGTTTGCTCGCCACTCGGAACCTTTACATCATAGGAATCGCCGTTGGTGAGGGTTAGACCCGCACTGTCCACATACATCCTGATAAGGTCATATTCCCCAACAGGTACTTCCAAATCCACTAAAGTTTCAGTGACACCATTCCTTAACTCCATTAAATTATACGTCTCGGTTGAGTCGTATAATGTCATAAAAGGATTGGCCGTATCTGATTCCTGACCTTCCAGGTCCTTTCTTATTTCGATCTTGCTGATGGTTACATTGGCTTCCTCAATAAGATCGAGGCTGATCGGTGCATCGGTCAATTGAACATTCAATTGCCCTTCACCTTTTTCCGGGAGCATTCCCGCTGTTTCTTCTTCTTCACAACTGGTGACAGCAAATAGCATTGTAGTAAATGCAATCAGCATAACACCCAGTAAAGTGTTGCTTTGTCTCTTAAGTTTGCTTTTTTGCATGGCTTTTTAGTTTTTGGTTTTACAATGAAAACATTGTTCTATGGAAGACGATGAAAAAAGACAAAGGGTTGGAAATGCATAAAAAATTTTTTTATTCCAACTTTTAATCCCTTACATCCGTCTTATTTGAAAAATAGGGTTACAAGTCTCATTAAGTTTTAAAACCTGAAAAACTCGTTATAATGAGGTTATTTTTTATGACGAAAAAATAAGGTATAAGTTAGACAGCCAATTGTTCTATCTCTTCAAAACAACCATTTATGCCGGAAAAAGAAAATTTCCTGAAAAATTTGCAGATTAAGGCAATATCTCCCCCATCCGCTTTGCAACCTTATATAGACAATTACTATGTTTATGGAAATTCGGCTGATTCTCCCAGAGAAACTTTTTTCCGTGCCCTTCCAAATGGCAGGGTGGAATTGTTCTTTCTTTTTAACGGCAGTAAAATTGTTTGTCAAGACAAAAAAAACAAACAGAGTCTATCAGCATTTCTGGCCGGAATATTTGAACTCACTTATCCGATGAAAATCAAAATCGAAACCAATGAAAGAAAGTTCAGGGGCATCAGCATCCTTTTTACACATATGGGAGTTAACCAATTGCTGGGCATTAAACTGCATGAAGTAACCAACAGGTTGATTGACCTTCATTCACTCAAAGATCGAAAGTTATATTCCCAGTATGAGAGTATTTCAGAGATTGAGGAAGAAAAATTACGGTTTGAAAATATAAATGCATTCTTTTTAAATCAACTCAATAACAAAACCAATCAAAATCAACGAATTATTCCCGTACTGAATCATCTTGAAAAAATGAGGGGATTGTTAAGTGTTGAACGGTTGGCTTCAGAGCTACGTATTTCCTACAAGTCGCTTTATCGGATGTTTATTGATGAGATGGGCATGTCACCTAAAATGTATTTAAAAATAATCAGATTTAACAGAGCTTGTTCTTTGCTGGATTACGGATCCAAACCGGATATAACTGAAATCATCTATCAATGTGGTTATTATGATCAATCCCACCTCGTTCGTGAATTTAAATCCATTATGAAAGCATCTCCCAAACATTACCTCCATTCGCACCGGGGAAAATTCTATTTTAATCGAGCGTATGCAATAATATGAAATATAAGAGTATATTGATATAAAAAGAAAATGACAAGGTGTACCTTCATGAGTAAATCGATTGATTCAGTTATTAGTCACTCCGCTTTAATTGTACCATTCGATCTTCTCCTGCTTAATGGTTGAGGTGTTCTGATGCTTTATGCGAACAGGAGAAACGCATTTCCTGCGAGATAAAGGATAATGATCAAAAAACTCTCCC
>JBKGZA010000088.1:0-12584 GCA_046545815.1 Bacteroidales bacterium | reverse complement strand
TACTAATTTATTCATACATATCATCCACATCCGTTTCCGTCAGTTCGATCATCAATTGGCTGATTTTTTCAGTGACCTTCTTATAATATTGTTCACCTTTTTCCTTAGTTGCTTCTTTGGGATATCCAATTCCGGTGTCATCCGTCACTTTTGACCATTGCCTTTCTGTCCATGCCCAGTTTTCATTGAACGCCGATACCTTAAATTTCCGGGCTGCACCATCTCCGGCTTCGTTTAAAGGAAGTACCAACTCCGGGGTCAGGTGTAACATCAGGCTGGTTTCCATTTCATCGGCATGATCGCCCATATTTTTAAAAAGCGCTTTTTTGTCCACCGACTGGAACCACTGGCATACACCAATAAAGATGTCGGGATATTTCAGTCCCAGTTCGCGGATCATGGGCTTGAAGTCATTGCCTCCATGTCCGTTTAAAATGAGCAGCTTCTGGATACCACTGTTTTGTATGTTTTGAACAATATCTCCCAGTATGGCTTCCTGGGTGCTTGGATTCAGGTTCATTGTCAGTTTGATGTCCGTTTGGCCGGTGTTAACACCAAACGGGACATTAGGCAGTACTATAACTTTGGCTCCCCTTTCCCAGGCCATTTTTGCCGATTCTGCCGCTATGGTTTCGGTTTCTATATTATCTGTACCGTATGGCAGATGATAATTGTGGGCTTCGAGTGCTCCCCAGGGCAGCACAGCCACTTCATACTTTTGTTCTTTGACTTCCTTCCAGTGACTCTCAGTCAGAATATAAGGTCTCGTCTGGTTGCTCATAAACTATTATTTTATTTGATGTTGTTGTTTCCAAATCATTAATCCAGATGGTTGAAAAACCAAAATTATACCATAAACATACTACTGAAGCTATTTCAGTGTCTTGCGCGCTAGATCGAGGGCTTGCTGGCTCAGCGCCTCCACATTGATGGTAATAAATTGCCTGGACATAGCGGAATCAGTCTGATAAAGCCTCATAGCTCCCCTATCGATATGAACCTGTTCAGTGAAGCATTTGGTTTGAAATTCGGACCAAACTTCCGGAAAGTGGACATCATATTTTTTAGGATCCTGATGATAACGTTCTGCCAAAGCCTGATAAACAGAATAAGCACTTTCTTCCGGTGAAGCTTCCGCGCTGTATGGTTTTGGGACATTTTTGATCCCGAAATAAAACGGGATATAGGGAGTGGTTAACGGATTGCCGAAACCTGCCCAAAGTACTGCCCCCACTAAAGAAGGTAAACCATTGGTTAATTGCACAACACTTGTATGGGTTACCTGGGAAGAGGCTATGGGTCTTATGGTTCTGGTAATACTGTCATTTTCTAAGGTGTTATAGGAGATGTGGCCTGAATTGTCCCTCAGCACAGAGAGAACTTTAGCCATATCCATTTTCTGCTGGGGTCTGACGAATTGGGGATATTCCTGCTGATCGGGTGTTACCCTTAAAGTGGAATCCAATAAAGAAATGGCTTTCCATATTTTTAACCGGCTGAAATTGTCTCTGTCCTGCGTCTTCTGAATTCTCCGGCCAAATGCGTCTGCAAAATTAAACAATTGTTCATCCGGGTCCCACAGATCGTTTTCCCGGGCGAATTCAAGTAATCCCGGAGATGTCATCACATCACCGTCATCAGGATTGATATGACCTATTCTGTAGCTGTTGGCCTGTACCCAAACCGCATCTTCCGGGATTTTTAATGCTGCCCAGTGATGGCCACCTCCGGCTTCCATATACCATACCTCTTTTTTATCGGCAACAGCAATACCTTTGGTCTGTGCTATACCATATTTATTGTAATATTCCCCGATCAGCTTCACACATTCCCTGGCCGTGCGGGTTCGCTCGAGAGCAATGTAATAGAGGCTTCCTGTTACTCCTTTTGCAACCAAAGGATCCGCCTGACGGGCTTTCATATTTCTGTCCTCTTCCAGAGATACACTGCCCGCAATGGAAACCTGATGTTCATTAATTGCTACTGCATCCCCCTTTAACCGTCCCAATTCGGTTTGTAAACCCATCCATGACATAGAAATTTCCGTTTGTGGAATTTCCATACCGTTTTGAAGCCGGATAACCTCTGTACTGTCGTGCTTTTGGCGTGGACGTTTTTGCATAAAAACCTTTTCAGTGTCTTGCAGGCCTTTGTTGTGTGCCACTACTACCGAACCGTCACTTGTGGTTTTGTTCCCCGCAAGAATAATGAAAGATTCTCTTTCAGGTGTATCACCCTGGGAAAGTACCGGAAAGCTTATGAACAGCAAGGTATTTAATGCGATGAGCCTGAATAATATTTTAATGATATTCATTGGGTTATCTTTTATATTAATACATATACATAATTAAGTAAGCACAATAATACAAAACCCTTTCCGTACTTATATAATTGGAACGAAAAAAGTTTGTTTTTCAGATTCCGAAATTGGAATCATACAAGTTTAATTAAAAAAAATTGAATAATCCGAAGAAATTGTGAATTGTTTTCCTCATCCCGGAAAACGGATGTTGGGAATGGTTTTGTTGAATAAATTTTGAGAATGTTATTCTTATGCATGAAATTGAGCCCCATTTCTCGTGGAGACTTTATTACACTGCTGAAACTGACGAACGCTCACCTTTTTTCGGCCGGGAATACAGTGAATTTTATTTTACCCATACCATCTACAATCATTATATTCATCCGCAATGGGATGATTTCGGCTCGGAGACCCTGTTTCTAAAGATCATCTATACCGATTACAGCAAGGGATTTACAATTATTGAAATGCTGGGTGAATGGAACGATTGCCTGTTCAACGACATCATGTTCCTTAAACGGAATGTATTGGAAATGATGATGGAAAATGGAATCAGAGAGTTCATAAAGAGTAAACACGGAGAACCACAGAAACCATTTAGAAGAGTATCGCAGATTTCCTGACTTTATAGACAGACTCTATTGAGTATTTTTCAGTATACATAGAAGCTTAACATTTTTGAAAGGCAGTTTCCGATCAACCCTTCTCATAACTGGCTGTCATTATTTAATTCCCAATTCGGATTTTTTTTATTTGACGGTAAATATAATGAATAATAATTTATTACTTTAGATGCCTTAAAATAAATGAAATTTACTGTTAATTACTTGAAGGCCAGATGCTAAAGATTTGGGGTTTATGCTGACTTTCGATATAATCATTGTCTTTATTGTTTTGATCTTTATCTTGATTTCTTTGTACAAAGAAATTCTTGGTGCTACCTTTACTTTTGTCATAGCTGTAACGGTGCTTGGTTTTTTCGGCATTTTAACCCCCAGGGAGATACTTAGCGGTTTTGCCAATGAACAGATTTTTGTGATCGTATTGCTGCTTCTGATCGGGGATGTTATAAGACGAACGGGTTTTTTGGAAAGCCTTTTTAACCGTATATTTAGTTCTGTCCTGACGGTTAAGGGGTTTAAAGGACGAATGATGTTGCTTGTTGCTGGTTTTTCGGCGTTTTTAAATAACACGCCACTTGTGGCCATCATGATGCCTTATGTAAATAACTGGAGCAAGAGAAATGGTATATCTTCATCCAAGCTGTTGATGCCGCTTTCATTCGCTGCAATTTTGGGGGGATGTGCAACGTTGATCGGGACATCCACCAATCTTATCGTAAGCGGCATGGCCGCTGATCAGAAAATTTTTCCTGAGGTAGGGGCCCTGAATATTTTTGATTTCACTTATGTGGGGGCTCCTATGATTGTGATCGGACTTATTTACCTGTATTTTTTCAGTGACCGCCTGCTTCCCTCCAAATCAGATGCTATGGCCGATTTCTCCCAAAATTCCAGGGAATATCTTGTCGAGGCCCAGATAAGAAAGGACTCCTCCATGGTGGGGAAAACCATTGAGGAAGCGGGTCTCAGGAACCTAAAAGGATTGTTCCTGGTTGAAATCATCAGGGGTTCTCACCGTTTCCGTGCAGTATCTCCCGACGTCGTATTACAACAGGATGATATTCTTATTTTTGCCGGAGATACCCATACCATTACCGATATGGTCAATTCCAGGAACGGGCTGACCCTCCCTTCGGTGGGTATGATGTACAGGAAAAAGAAAACAGAGGTCGTTGAAATTGTAGTCTCTCAGAATTCCTCACTTATAGGAAAAACAATTAAAGAAGTTCGTTTCAGGGCACGGTATGATGCTGCTGTAATTGCTGTTCACCGAAACGGAGAGAAAATTAGCGGTAAGGTTGGAGAAATTGTTCTCAAACCGGGTGATGTGCTATTGCTTTTTACGGGCGAGGACTTTTTTAACCGCACCGTGCATACCCGTGATTTTTATTTTATTTCTAAAGTACGCGACTTTCAGAAAGTAGAAGGATACAAGATAGGAACTATTTTTGGCGGTCTTTTATTGGCAATCATGCTTTCGGCTTTTCATGTGATATCGCTTTTTATGGGACTTTTGGTGCTGCTTATTGTGGCTTTTGCACTGGGCTTGGCCAATCCCAAAGAGCTTCCCAAAGCCATTGATTATGATCTGGCCCTGATCATCGTACTTTCTCTGGCTTTGGGTGTGGCAATGCGTAAATCAGGGGCTGCCGAACTGATAGCCGATGCGATCATATCCGGTTTCATGCCTTTCGGAAAGGTAGGTCTGCTTACCGGTATATACCTGATTACGGCTTTTCTGGGTGGATATATTGGCAATAAAGCTGCGGTGGCGCTGGTTTTCCCAATATCCCTGACAATGGCCTCCAATCTGGATCTTCAGCCTATGCCTTTTATCCTGGTGGTTTCTTTCGCTGCAGCAGCCAACTTTATTACTCCTATAGGTTATCAGACCAACCTGATGGTATATGGGCCCGGCGGTTATTCGTTCAACGACTTTTTCAAGCTGGGGTTTCCCCTAACAATCCTTTATATGATGATTACCATTGGGGTTCTTGGACTGATGTATTTTGTATAATTAAAAATGAAACAATAAACTATAATGGAAAATCAGGGATTAAAAACTTTATTGGCCACAGCCACAAGGGCTGCGCTTGAAGCAGGAAGAGTAATTAATGAGGTGTATCAGGAGAAGGATTTTGAAGTGGAGTCCAAGGCGGACGAATCACCCCTTACACTCGCAGACAGACAGTCTCATGAGATCATTATGAAGCATTTGAAGCAAACCGATTATCCGGTCTTGAGTGAGGAGGGAAAAGATATACCCTATGAAGAACGCAGCCGGTGGGATTATTTCTGGCTTGTGGACCCGCTTGACGGCACCAAGGAATTCATAAAGAAAAACGGAGAATTTACAGTTAACATCGCTTTAATCAGAGATGGAGAACCCATTTTGGGGGTGGTTTTTGCTCCTTATGTGAATGAGCTTTACTTTGGAAGTGAAACATTTGGCGCTTATAAGGCCGAAGGCAAACCGGGTGAACCCATGAATTTTGAGGATATGGACAA
This sequence comes from Bacteroidales bacterium, assembly GCA_046545815.1. Classification (GTDB taxonomy): domain Bacteria; phylum Bacteroidota; class Bacteroidia; order Bacteroidales; family UBA12077; genus JAGXLC01. The sequence continues at coordinate 7,151 of JBKGZA010000088.1, read as the reverse complement.
GCTGATGAAGAAAGGACAGATTCTGCCGCTTCTCGAAGAGCGGGACAAACTGGTGGTGGTTGCCAGCCGTTCCCATTTGAACGAGGAAACCCAGGCATATGTCGATGAACTTAAAAAGAAATATGGGGATACCAAATTTGTTTCCAAAGGCAGTTCGCTGAAAATTTGTATGGTGGCTGAAGGGAAGGCCGATGTCTATCCCAGGTTTGGCCCGACCATGGAATGGGATACGGCAGCAGGGCATGCAGTTGCTTTGGCTGCAGGATACCCGGTGACACAAAAAGATGAAAAGACCCCTTTGCTGTACAACAAGGAAGAACTGCAGAATCCTTATTTTATCGTAAAGTCCGGAAAACTGTAATTGATACAGGCTCATTGGGAGTTCATGGATAAAAAAAGGATTATATACTGGAACACCTTTCTGCATTGTCTGCATATGTAATCTGGGGTATGCTTTCCATATACTGGAAACAGCTGGATCATGTTCCTGCGCCTGAAATTTTAGCACACAGGATATTATGGGGTTTTGTATTTTTGCTTTTGTTTAATATGGTCTCCCGGCGCAAGGCCTATTTCAATCTGTTAAGGGACATGCGGAAGCGAAAAACCTTATATCTGACTTCAGCATTGATTGCTGTGAATTGGTTGATATTCATATTTGCCGTTACCACAGGTCATATTGTGGATGCCAGCCTTGGATATTTTATCAATCCTCTGGTAAGCGTATTTTTGGGTTTGTTGTTTCTCAAGGAAAAGCTCAATCCGCTTAAAACCATACCATGATTTAGTGAAAAATTCAACCAAACTGTGGTTTCAGAAGCCTCACCATCGGAATCAGTTAATTGCCTGCTCCTTACTGACTCTATACTCCCCTCTCCCCTTTTCTCCGCCTTAGCCTTCACCTTCACAAGGTCAGATTCAATATACCGAAAAACATGGCCAGAAAGAAAAACAAATATCCCGCCAAGGGGTTCATCACCTTTACCTTCATCAACTGAAAAAAACCGGCAAACAGAAATGAGATCACAAACCAGGCGGCATAATTCTGCAATGGAGGAACTGAAACTTCCCAGTTCCACATATCCAAAGCCATAGCCACAGGTTCCATCAAAACATCCATGCCAACCATCAGGGCGGCGGCTGAAGCCAATTTGGGCAAAGCAGCCCTGAAAAGCCTTTCGGCGATAAAATAACTGCAATAGATCAGCAGCACCCAATTCAGGGCAATCATCAAAGGCACTTCCCCTAATTTTATCCCAAGCACCGGACCGTAAGAATATTCACCAAATATTAGGCCGGTTTGCACTCCGAGTAACTCCACACCGAAACCTGCCAGGGCAACCACAAAGATTGCCGCAATAAACCGGAGATTCCATCTAGTGTGAAATGCAAACAAGATCAGAGCACTGATAAGCAGGGTATAAGGCGTTAATTCCACATAAACATCACGCAATGAAGAAATGCTGATACCTGTTATTCCTACAACATAAATGACGAATAACAGGATCCTGGCCATAAACACGAGTTTTTTCTCCATCCGGCTCATCTTTGTTTAATCTTATCCTCCACGATTTTTGCGGAAGCCAGACAAAGCGGTATACCACCTCCGGGATGGACACTTCCGCCCGTAAAGAAAAGATTTTTGTATTTCCTGCTGAAGTTCGGATGCCGGTTGAAAGCGGCATACATGCCGTTCGAGCTGTTCCCATATAGCGACCCGTGCCAGGAAGAGGTGCTTTCTTCAATGGTGCCCGGATACATCACCCTTTCAGTGGCGATGAAGCGTTCGATGTTGATGCCCAGCATCCGGTTGATTTTAAGCACAACGTTCCTCCTTGCATTTTTGATCAGTTTCGACCAGTTCTGCCCCGTATTTTCCGGTGCATTGATCATTACATACCAGTTTTCTTTGCCGAATGGTGCATCATCGGGGACAGCCTTCGAACCGATAAAAATATATACCGTGGGATCTTTATAGATCAGTTTCTTGTTGAACAAGTGATCAAACTCTGAGTGATAATCTTCTGAAAATAAAATATTGTGCAAATCAAGATCAGAGAAACAATTCATCACGCCCCAGAAAAATATGACCGCTGAGGAAGATTTTTCGTGTTTGAGGTATTTCTTCAGAAATTTCCGATTCTTCAATAAATTGGAATAAAAGTAATGCACATCGGAATCATTCACCACATAATCAAACTTATATTCTCCATTGTCTGTAAGCACTTTCTCCACTTCATCATCTCCGGTTCTCACTCCTTTAACCTCCGTATTAAAATTAAACTCCACCTCCAGTGATTCTGCCAGCTTCTTCAGTGCTTCAACAATAGAGTACATTCCACGCTCCGGGAAATATACCCCAATATTATGCTCCAGATGAGGGATGATATTCAAAGTCCCGGGCGCCTTATAAGGACTCGAGCCATTATAGGTGGCATAACGGTCAAAAAGCTGTACCACTTTCTCACTGTTAAATTGCTTTCTGTTCACCTTGTGCATGGTTTTGAAGGCATCAATCCTGGGGATATTCAACAACGCCTTCAGACTGGACTTATTCAGCAAATTTTTGGGATCATGGATGCAATTGAACACGAAAACATCAGCAGTCAAATCGTATAGGGTTTTGCTTTTCCTGAGGAACCGGTGAATGTTTTCCGGTGATTCGCCGGTTTTTGCAGCCAACTCATCTGCAAAAAGCTTCGCATTGGCATAAGCATTTATTCTGGTCCCGTCTTCATAAAAATAAAGGCAGCTTCGATCAAGAGACCTGTAAGACAAATATTCAGAAGGATTCCTCCCGGCTTTATGAAACAACTCCTCAATCAGTTCAGGCATGGTAAATACAGTAGGGCCTGTATCAAAACGATAGCCGTCTTCCCTAAACTCACCCACTTTACCCCCGGGGCTTTCATTTTTTTCGAGAACAGTAACCCGAAATCCTTCCGAAGCAAGCCGTATGGAAGAGGCCATTCCAGCTATCCCCGCTCCGATGATTCCGACATGATTTTTCATTTAAAACTTTTTTATAACTTATAATCAGAATTTTTATTGCAATTGTTTAAAAAAATCATTTCCAATTTAAACAAAAAATTTGTATTCTTGTTAATACGAAAATACGCAAATTATAACAAATGAAAAAACAGGTCCTTATTATCGGTTCAGGTCTCGGAGGATTGACTACTGCCCTGAGACTGGCCAAAGACGGATATAAGGTAGAAATGGTAGAAAAATATCATCAAGCTGGTGGCAGATTAAATCAACTGAAAAAAGACGGGTTTACCTTTGATATGGCGCCCACTTTTTTTAGTATGAGCTATGAATTTAAGGAATTCATAGATTACATGAACATCGATATGCCTTTTGAATTTGTGGAGCTCGATCCTTTATATCAAGTCAATTTTTCCGGTTCCAACAGATTTTATACCATATTTAAAGATATCGACAAACTTGCTCAGGAATTCAGCGATGTTGAGCCCGGATTTGCTGATAAAATGAGAAGATTTCTTAAAAGCGCAGGAACCATTTATCACGATACGGAATATCGGATTGTGAAGAAAAATTTCAGAAGCCTTCCGGAATATCTATTTCAGCTTACCAAAGTGCCCATCAGGAATGCCCCCAAAATGTTTCGCAGCATGTGGAAGGAAATGGAGAAATACTTTACCTCCTACGAGGTGAAAGTGATTTTTTCGCTTGTAGCATTTTTCCTTGGTGCCACTCCTTTCGATACCCCGGCGGTTTTCAGCATGCTGACCTATACTGAGCTGGAGCATGACGGCTATTACAATGTAAAGGGCGGTATGTACAAAATTGTGGAAGGGTTGCTGGATGAAATGCAAAAACAGAACATCTCCATCCATTACAACACCGAGATTGTAGATTATTATACAGAAAACGGCAAGGTAAGGGGTTTCATAGATCACCGGGGCAACCGCTGGGATGCGGATATATTTGTGGTCAACTCGGATGCCGCATGGTTTAGGGGAAAGATATTCAACCGCAAACAATACCGGGAAGACAAGCTGGACCGGAAAAAATGGACCCTGGCTCCTTTCACCATGTACTTCGGAATAAAAGGAAAGCTGGATAACATCAACCATCACAACTATTTTCTGGGGAACAATTTTGAGGAATATGCCGGAAAGATATTTAAAAACAGCATCAGTCTGGAGAAGCCTTATTATTACCTGAACGTACCTTCCAGACATAATGAAAACACCGCGCCACCCGGACACGAAGCGCTGTTTGTTCTCTGTCCGGTACCTGACCTGCGGTATAAACCCGATTGGAGCGACCGGGAAGAGCTAGCCGGTAACATCATCAACGACCTTTCGGAAAGGATCGGTTATGACATCAGTGCCAACCTGGTGTCAAAAACCATCCTTGATCCGGTGAGCTGGAAAAACATGTTCAACCTGTATAAAGGAAGCGGTCTCGGCCTGGCCCACGACCTCAACCAGGTAGGTGGCTTCCGGCCCAACAACAGGGATGAAAAATTTAAGAATGTATACTACGTGGGATCATCCACGGTTCCCGGTACGGGATTGCCAATGGCTGTTATCAGTTCGCAACTTGTATCCAAAAGAATAAATTATGAGCACAGAGCTGTACACAAAAAACAACTTGCAGTTAAGTAAGGTAACTACAGTAAATTACAGCACCTCCTTCTCCCTTGGGGTGAGAATGCTGAGCCGTAAAATACGCAATCCGATTTTTGCGATTTACGGGTATGTACGTTATGCTGACGAAATCGTGGATACGTTTTTCGACTATCCTCAGAAAGAGATGCTGGAGGAATTCATAGAGGAAACTTACAAAGCGGTCGAAAGGGGCATCAGCACCAATCCAATCCTGCACAGTTTCCAGACTGTCGTCAATCAGTATGGTATAGAACAGGAGCACATTGATGCCTTCCTGGAAAGCATGCGGATGGATCTTTATAACCACAATTACGGGAAAGAGAAAGTAAAAGAATACATCTACGGTTCGGCTGAAGTGGTGGGCCTCATGTGCCTGCGGGTGTTTTATCATAACGACGAGGAAAAATATGAATCCATGAAGTACTATGCCCGTAAGCTGGGAGAAGCCTTTCAGAAGGTGAACTTTCTGCGCGACATTCAAAGTGACTATTCCGAGAGGAACCGCACTTACTTTTCCGACATCAACAACAACGGATTTACTGCCGAAGTGAAAAAAAACATTGAGCAGGAGATTGTGCAGGATTTTGAAGAAGCCTACAAAGGCATTCGGATGCTCAATAAAAATGCACGCTTTGGGGTTTACCTGGCATACATTTACTACCAGAGGCTATTCCGGAAAATCAGAAAATCAGAGCCGAATATGCTCATGAACGAAAGAATACGGATTGCTAACAGCCGTAAGGTATATCTTCTTTTTCAGGCTTTTATGCGCAATTCAATGAATCTGCTTTAATCATGGAGTTTAAAAATTTCACCTATCTGCTTTTATTGCTCGGGACAATAGCCTATCCCCTTGCAAAAAGTTTTGAAAGCAGGCTGCGCTTTTATAAAAATTTGAAATACATCATACCGTCCATTATCGTCACGGCCATACCCTTTCTTATATGGGACGTTATTTTTGAAAAACATAATATATGGTCATTCAGCCACGACCATACCATAGGACTCTATATTCTCGGTCTTCCTGTTGAAGAATGGATGTTTTTCCTTATCGTCCCCTACGCCTGTTTTTTCATTTACGAAACCATGAAATACTTCACAGGCAGAATCACCTTCCAATACATTCGTCATATCACGATATTCCTTGCCATACTGCTGCTTATCACAGGGATATTGACCGTACATCTGAGCTACACCTTCGTCAGCTTTGTTCTGGCCTCAATCATATTGTTCATCATAGCCAAAAGAAAGCATATCGCCGCCCACCTTTCCGGTTTTTTCAAGGGTTATCTGGTATCATTGATTCCCTTTCTGATCGTTAATGGCATTTTAACAAAATTACCGGTTGTACTGTACAACAATGAGGAAAATCTGAGTTTAAGAATTTACAGCATACCCGTAGAAGATTCGATATATTTGTTAAGTTTGCTGTTTATCAATTTTTCACTGTACGAAATATTCAGGCAATATGACCGGAAAAGGCAAGCTCAGGCTCAAAACGGAAATAGATGACCGATCGGGATTTTGTTTTGGCGTGGTCAAAGCCATAAAGAAAGCAGAATCGCTGCTCAATCAGGGAGAGGAGGTTTATTGTGTGGGGCAGATCGTGCATAATGAAGAAGAGGTGAAACGGTTAAAAAAGAAAGGTCTGACCACCATCAGCTATAAAGATCTGCCAAAATTCAAACACAAAAACATCCTGTTCCGTGCCCACGGAGAACCTCCCGAAAGTTACAGCAAAGTCCGGGAACACGATAACCGGATCTTCGATGCTTCCTGTCCGATCATCCTGAAACTTCAAAGTGACATCAGGAAGGCACACGAGAACGGGGAAAATGTCTTCATCTTCGGGAAGCACAATCATCCCGAGGTGATTGGACTGACCGGACAGACCGGTAATCAGGCTGTCGTCTTTCAGTCGCTGGAAGAGCTGCGCGATAAAGCCCTTCCCGACCGGCTGACCCTGTTTAGTCAAACCACGATGAGCCTCGGTGAATTTTACAATGCTGCCGATTATTTAGAGAATCAGGGAACAAAAGTTAAGGTACGCGATTCGATCTGCCGTCAGGTTTCTAACCGCAGGGAGGAGCTGGAGCGGTTCTGTCAGACACATGATAAAATTGTATTCGTAGCCGGCAAGCACTCCTCCAACGGAAAAGTGCTCTATAACATCTGTAAACAACAAAACCCCCGCGCCCATTTTGTCTCTTCCGCCAAAGAAGTGCGCAGCGAATGGTTCAACGAAGAAGAAACCGTCGGGATATGCGGCGCCACGTCCACACCGCATTGGCTGCTGGAGCAGGTGAAAGAAACTTTGGATGCACTGTGAAATAAGTTGGCAATTGGATAAAAGAGTCATTAAGTTGTCATCCGTCGAAAGCCGGACAAGTTGATGGTCATTGATTGTTTGACAGGAGTTTGACAAAGAGTTTGAAAGTCAGTTGGCAATAGGCAATAGGCAGTTGGCAAAATTTGTCAGAATCTTCTGATGGTCATAGCTCAAGGCAACAA
>JBKGZA010000087.1:0-12643 GCA_046545815.1 Bacteroidales bacterium | reverse complement strand
TTCGGCGGTGGCAGCTTTGGCGGCGGCGGAGCCGGCGGGGGATGGTAATGGGTTGGACAGGATTTTATAATATTTGCGAACCAAGTTGATAAAAATACTGGCCGAGTGTCAGATCTCCCATATCCTCAGTAATGCTTTTAATCTCGTCCTCTGTATCCTTTATCCTATAAGTCTTTTCTGATTTTTGTCTACCAATTGATCTCCTGGCACCCAAAAAAATATATCTTTTTTTTGGCTTTGTTTGAAATTTTATTACTATTTTTAGATACTGTTTTACAAATATATTTTCAATCATTTAATTCATCAATTTCTTTATGGCAACACCAAATCTTTTATCATTGAACATTCCTGATCAGGACCTCAATGAGATCGAAGGGGCGGTCGACATCCTGGAAAGAAAGCTTATGCCGCATCTTAAGAATTTATCGCCTGAAGAGCGGCGTAATATTCTCAAACTGGGAGATAAGTCGGTTGCCTTTGTAGAGAAGGCACGGCACTGGGTTAAGGACTATCCCCAGCTTAAGCCTCCCTACGGTGATTTGGAAGAACTAGAGAGGGATTTGAAGGCTATGAAACTGTTGGACCGGCTGTTAAGGTCAATCAAGCCCATCTTCAACGGGCTGGAAGACACCTTAATGCTAGCCGGTAGCGAGGCTTATGCTGAAGCTCTGGCCTATTACAGCTATTTTAAAGCTGCTGCCAAAGCCAAAGTGGATGGTGCAGAAGAAGCCTACTATGATTTGAAGCGATGGTTCCCAGGCGGTTCATCAAAAGCCGGTAAAGGGGAAAAAGAAGAAGAGGAAAGCCTTTCCTGAAAAGTTCTTCAATGAGCGTTTTAACAGAAACCTGGTTCACTCGCATTGAGCCAGGTTTCTGTTTTATTTGTCCTCCGAAGTTCGATCCCCATCCTCTGAGAATAATGTTGATATCTTCTATGGGTCTCCCGATATCCTCCGGGGATATCTCTGGCACCTCAGAGGATGATCAGTGAAAACCTTTTTAGGACATCTGACTATCCACCGAAGGCCTCCCGAGGTCCTTAGTGGATATCCTTCGGTCCTCCGGGGATACCGGGTATATATCCTCTGAGGATACCAACCGTTCCTCAGTGGACCCCATTGTTATCCTTTTTGGTGCCCAACCGCACCTCCCTGGAGTCTTGTGTTATCCGCAGCGGACCTTAAAGGGTCTTCAGAGGACCCCCATTATATCTCCTGAGAATATTCTCCGGTCTTTGGTGAACCCTTCATATGTTCAATTAGGATATCCACCGATCTTCAGTGGACCCCGGGAAACCTTTTCAGGGCATCCGACCTTCCTCCGGAGACCCCCAAAATACCCCCAGAGGTTTCCTTCAGGTCGCTGAATAATCCTTTTGATTCATTCTTTATATGTTTCAAAAGACCAAGGTTAGTTGCGAATAATGATATCATATTTTAACCCCCCCTCTAAAATTTCAAAGATTATTCAGAATTTTTTGAACAATTTTTAAAATTACCCCTTTTATTATTTGGGGTATTTTAAAATAATATATATATTTGCAACCAATACCCCTTAAAATTTTAGGGGTGCTTTTTTATTTTGATGAAAAGAGCCATTATGTTAAACCATTTAAATCTAAAGCTTATGACACCAACTGAGTTTTTTAACTTTGCCAAAGAGAACGGAGCCGAAATGGTAGATCTGAAATTCACCGATCTGCTGGGTTCCTGGCAACATTGCACCTTCCCTGTTGAAACATGGGATGAAGACACCTTTAAAGAGGGAGTAGGATTTGACGGGTCATCCATAAGAGGGTGGCAGGACATCCATATGTCGGATATGGTTGCCATTCCCGATCCATCCACAGCGAAAATGGATCCGTTTTTTGCAAAGCCTACAATAAGCGTTATTGCCGATGTGTATGATCCGGTATCTCTGAAGCCTTACACGAGGGATCCGAGGTATGTTGCCCAGAAGGGAATTGATTACATGAAAAAATCCGGGCACGGAGATACCTGTTTCATCGGACCGGAGCCTGAGTTTTTCATTTTCGATGAAATCCGTTACGATCAGAGACAAAATTTGGGCATGTATCAGATAGATTCCAATGAAGGCGCATGGAATACCAACCGCATTGAAGAGCCCAACCTCGGATACAAACCAAGTTATAAAGGGGGATATTTTCCGGTTAGCCCAACAGATACCTACCATGATATGCGCGGGGAAATGGTTGATCTGCTCAGGAAACTGGGATTTGTCATTGAAGCCCACCATCATGAGGTAGGCACAGGCGGACAGTCCGAGATCGATATGAAATTTGCCGATCTGCTTACCATGGCCGATCAGTTCATGTGGTTCAAATATGTAGTTAAAAACGTAGCCAAAAGCCACAACAAAACGGTCACGTTTATGCCAAAACCCATATTCCAGGACAATGGCAGCGGCATGCACACCCATCTGTCTTTATGGAAAGAAGGGAAGCCGATGTTTGCCGGCGACAAATATGCAGGCCTTTCGCAGGAAGCGGTTTACGGCATGGGAGGAGTGCTGAAACATGCAGCTTCTCTACTTGCTTTTGCAGCGCCCACAACCAATTCGTACCGACGACTGGTTCCCGGGTTTGAAGCACCGGTAAACCTGGCCTATTCGCAGCGAAACAGGTCTGCAGCCGTAAGAATACCGATGTATTCAAAATCTCCAAAATCCAAACGTTTCGAATTCCGCTGCCCCGATCCAACGGCAAACGGTTACCTGATGTTTACCGCTATGCTTATGGCAACGCTCGACGGAATCGAGAACAAAATCGACCCGGGAGAGGCATTGGATAAAGACATCTATTCCATGAACCCTGAGGAGCTGGCCAAAGTACCAAAGGTTCCCGGCTCTCTGGATGAAGCCCTGGAGGCTCTTGAAAAAGACCATGAGTACCTTACCAAAGGCAATGTGTTTACAGGTGATTTAATAACAAACTATATTAAATACAAAAAGGAAAATGAGCTGAATGAAATTGCATCCAGACCTCATCCGTATGAGTTTTTCCTGTATTACGACAACTAATTTCCAATAAAGGAAACAGATAATCTGAGTGTTCCCGGGGCCGCCATACCATATTGTAAGGAGGGCCCCGGAAATTCTTGTCTTAAAAACAAGGTTGTTTTATGTTTTTCATCGTGTTCCATTCTGATATCGTATCATTTCCTGTGTTTTTAATAACATTGATTATGTTTTCTAACATATTGTTTGTACTTTTACAGGCTGATTTAAGTGTAATCTTCGGTTCGATCAGAATAAAATCCCCTTCCGGACAAACAGAAAACTTATTCTCTTATAATGGATTGGTGAAACCAATAATCCGTGTATCGGAGAAGGGGTCAATTGTGGCTATCAAACAACAATGACTTATGGCTTATTTACCTCAAAACAGCGGTTTATATCACCGCCGGAACGAACGTGACAACTGTGGGATAGGGTTCGTGGCCCATACAAAAGGGCAGCAATCCCACGGCATCATAGAGAAAGGTCTTGAAGTGCTGGCCAATCTCCGCCACAGGGGTGCAGAGGGTGCAGACAGCAACACCGGCGACGGAGCCGGCATCACCATTCAAATCCCCAGAGAATACTACGTAAATCAAGGTATAGATCTTCCTGAATCCGGTAAATTCGGCACAGGGATAATTTTTTTACCTCAGATTGAAGAAGAAGCCAGGTTTTGTCTTGACAAGCTTGAGGCGTTGGCTGAAGAAACAGGACTGGAGCTTATCCGGATCAGAGAGGTACCGGTAGAACAAAATGAAATAGGCGACCTGGCTAAACAAGAACAACCCATCATCCGTCAGGTGTTCCTCAAAGCCGATCTCTCACAGGAAATACTGGAAAGAAAGCTTTACATCCTCAGGAGAAAGCTGGAAAAACACATTGAAGCATCTGAGCTTAAAGACAAAGAACGCTTTTATGTGGTGAGCCTTTCCTCAAAAATGATCATTTATAAAGGATTATTCACCTCCCTTCAGCTAAAAAAATTCTATAAAGACCTGACCGATGAACAGACCCGCAGTGCCATAGCCCTGGTGCATTCAAGATACAGCACCAACACATTCCCCACCTGGGATCTGGCTCAACCTTTCCGCATGCTCTGCCACAACGGTGAGATCAATTCCGTACAGGGCAACAAATACTGGATGCATGCACGGTCTTCTTTACTGAAATCCGATATGCTGGGGGATGATATAAACGAAGTGCTGCCGGTTATACAGCCTGACAAAAGCGACTCAGCCGCCCTGGACAATACACTGGAATTTCTCGTGCAATCGGGCAAAAGTCTGCCTCATGCCATGGCCATGCTCATTCCCGAATCATGGAATACCCGCAACCCCATTCCGGACAATGTAAAAGCATTTTACGAATACCACTCCACCTTCATGGAACCCTGGGACGGGCCTGCAGCGGTTCTCTTTACGGACGGAAGGTTCATCGGCGGGTTGTTGGACCGGAATGGACTGAGGCCTTCGCGCTACATTCTCACGGATGATGATATGATGATTATGAGCTCCGAAGTAGGTGTACTGGACATACCGGATAAAAACGTCAAGGAAAAAGGCCGTCTGAGACCGGGGAAAATTCTTCTGGTAGACACCCATGAGGGAAAAATTCATTACGACCCGGAGGTAAAACAAGGACTAGCCAATCAAAAGCCTTATGCACAATGGCTTCAGGAAAACGAGATCACACTGGATGAGATTCCCTTTGCCAGGAACGTTCCTGTAAACCTGAAGAAGGACCACGATAGAACCCTGCTCACTTTCGGCTATACCATGGACGAGATGAAAAACATCATACGGCCGATGGCAAGGGAGGGAAAAGAACCTGTAGGATCTATGGGCAATGACACTCCGCTGGCCGTGGCTTCAAAAATGCCCCAGCGTCTTTTTAATTACTTCAGGCAACATTTTGCCCAAGTTACCAATCCCGCCATTGACCCCATCCGGGAAGAAGTGATCATGACCCTCACCGGATACATCGGTTCCCATCAGAAAAACCTACTCAATGACATTCCGGATCACGCCAGGATGATCAAATTCCTCAATCCGGTGATCACCAACAAATACCTCGAGATACTGAAAAACCTGAAATATAAGGGATTTTTCACCACCACCATCCCCATACTGTTTGATGCCAACAAAGGACCGGAAGGCCTCAGAACAGGGATAGACGAGGTATGCCAAAAAGCCGAACAAGCCGTTGATGAAGGCAAAGATTACATCATCCTGTCTGACCGTGACATAGACAAAAACAAAGCACCCATTCCTTCTTTGTTGGCTGTTTCAGCAGTGCATCACCATTTAATAAGAAAACAGAAACGGATACAGATCGACATTGTCATTGAAACAGGAGAGCCCAGGGAAGTCATGCACTTTGCATTGCTCTTCGGATACGGGGCAAGTATCATCAACCCCTACATGGCATTTGCCGTTATTGATCAGCTTGTAAAAGAACAAAAACTCCAGATAGACTATTATACGGCAGAAACCAATTACACCAAAGCCGTCCGCAAGGGCATCTTCAAGATCATGTCAAAAATGGGCACTTCCACACTGAGAAGTTACCGGGGAGCGCAGCTCTTTGAATCCGTAGGGTTGAACAAAGACTTTATTCGCGAATATTTCACCGGCACAGCTTCAGCCATTGAGGGTCTCGGACTGGATGATATTGCAAGGGAAACCCTTATTCCCCATTCAAAAGCTTTTAGCGACCAAAGGATCAATTTCAATAAGGAATTTCAGGGTACCACCTATTATCGCTATGATTCTGAGGCTCATGCCTGGGACCCTGAAACCATAGGCTATCTTCAGCATGCCGTGCGGAAAAACGATCCCCAATTGTATAAGAAGTTCACCGAAGCAGCTGACCGGTTTACAAGAGCACCAAATTTCCTGCGTGGCTTTCTGGATTTCAGGAAAAACCCCATCGATATTAAACAAGTCGAATCTGCTGAAAGCATCATGAAGCGCTTCACCACAGGAGCCATGTCTTTTGGCTCCCTAAGCAAGGAGGCCCATGAAACCCTTGCCATCGCGATGAACCTTATAGGTGGTAAAAGCAACACAGGCGAAGGAGGTGAGGACCCTTCCCGTTTCCACGTTTCGTCAAACGGGGAGAACAAACGGAGTGCCATAAAGCAGGTTGCTTCCGGACGTTTTGGAGTTACCACCCATTATCTGGTGAATGCCGATGAGATACAAATCAAAATAGCCCAGGGATCAAAACCGGGAGAAGGCGGACAATTACCCGGCACCAAGGTGGACAGTGTGATTGCCAAAACCCGGAATTCCACACCGGGCATTACATTGATCTCTCCCCCGCCCCATCACGACATTTATTCCATCGAGGACCTGGCCCAGCTGATATTCGATCTGAAAAACGTGAATCCGGAGGCGGCCATCAACGTAAAACTGGTTTCGGAGTTTGGGGTTGGCACTGTGGCAGCCGGAGTAGCCAAAGGAGGTGCTGACTCAATAGCCATAAGTGGCGCAGAGGGGGGCACAGGCGCGAGCCCGCTCAGCTCCATTCTTCATGCCGGATTACCGATGGAATTGGGATTGTCTGAAACCCAACAAACACTGGTCAAAAACAACCTCAGGGACCGGGTTGTATTGTACACCGACGGCCAGCTTAAAACAGGAAGAGATGTAATCACCGCAGCATTATTGGGTGCCGAAGAATACGGTTTCGCCACAGGCGCTTTGGTAACCATAGGATGCATCCTGTTAAGAAAATGCAACCTGAATACCTGCTCTGTTGGCGTTTGCACCCAAGACCCCAATTTAAGGGAACGGTTTACGGGACGTCCGGAGCATGTTATCCGATACTTCAGATTTTTGGCCGAAGAGATCAGACAATATCTTGCCGAACTGGGTTTTACAAAGATGGAGGACATTATCGGCCGCTCCGATCTGCTTGTTGCACGTAAGGATATTGATCACTGGAAACTCAGAAACGTTTCCCCTGAAGACCTTATCTATTTCCCCCCGGAAGCCAAAGAATACGGTATAAGAAAATCAGTAAGACAGAAACCGCTTCCGGATGATCTGCTGGACAGGCAACTTATCAAGGAAGCCGATCCTGCATTGCGCTCAGAAAAAGCTGTCAATATCAGCCATGAGATAAAGAACACCGACCGTGCTACCGGGGCCATGCTCTCCTATCAGGTAGATAAAAGCTACGGTGAAAAAGGCCTTCCTGACGACACCATAGTATGCTCCTTCAAAGGATCAGCCGGTCAGAGCTTTGGTGCTTTTCTCAAAACCGGAATCACCTTTAAACTCGAGGGTCAGTCGAATGATTACCTGGGTAAAGGGTTATCCGGCGGTAAGATCATTGTGAAATCTGCTGAAGATGCTGCCTTTGAACCTTCTGAAAACATCATCATCGGAAATACCACGCTCTACGGCGCCACCGGCGGTGAAGTTTACATCAACGGGTTGTGCGGAGAACGCTTCTGCGTGAGAAACAGCGGTGCCACAGCGGTAGTGGAAGGAGCAGGTGATCATTGCTGCGAATACATGACCGGCGGTGTAGCAGTGATACTCGGACCGGTAGGCAGAAATATGGCCGCAGGGATGAGCGGTGGCATAGCCTATGTATATAACCCCAACGGAAACCTGGATTATTTCTGCAATATGGAAATGGTTAACCTCGAAATTATCGAGGATTTTGAAGACCTTATCACACTGAAACAATTGATACAAAATCATTACCAGTATACCGGCAGCCCCCTTGCAGGAGGGATACTCGACAACTGGGAAGAAAACCTGAAGGACTTTATTAAGGTGATACCTTTTGAATACAAAAGATATATTGAAGAGAAGAAGCTTCAGGAACTGAACCAGAAGATCAATAAGTATCTACCGGAACAAGAATAAATTATAATTAACAAAAAACAAGCACCAAATTTCAAATAAATTCTAAATATAAAACTGAAGACTTTGAATAAAGGTGTTTAGGTCATTGGAAAATTGGTTATTCTAATTTATTTGTGATTTGTAATTTGATGCTTTACTTAGGATTTGTTTCAAGATAGTTTCACAAGACAATCCAACAAAAGAATAGAAAACATCAAAAAACCTGACAACCATGGGAGATCCAAAAGGATTTATCAAAAATAAAAGGAAAAAAGCCGGTTACCGGCCCATACACGAACGCATTCGCGACTACGGTGAAGTTGAACAAACCTTAAACACTGAAGATCGCAAGTTGCAAGCCTCCAGATGTATGGAATGTGGAGTTCCGTTTTGTCATTGGGCATGCCCGGTACACAGCAATATACCCGACTGGCAGGATGCCATTTACCAGGGTGACTGGAAAGAGGCCAGTGATATACTCCATTCCACAAATGATTTTCCTGAATTCACGGGAAGGGTTTGTCCTGCACCATGCGAGATCAGCTGTACCCTTTCCATTAACGACGATGCTGTAACCATACGTGAAAACGAAGCGGCTGTGGTTGAACGTGCTTTCGACGACGGGCTTATAAAACCCAGACCACCCTTGGTTCGGAAAGATAAAAAAGTAGCTGTGATCGGATCCGGTCCCGCCGGCTTGTCTGTTGCTACCCGTCTCAATCGCAGGGGATACCGGGTAGAAGTATTTGAAAAGGATGACGAGGTCGGGGGCCTGTTGCGTTACGGCATACCCGATTTTAAACTGGGCAAGAATGTCATCGACCGCAGGCTGCAACTGCTGAAAGAAGAAGGTATCTCATTCAGGACACAAGTAATGGCAGGCAAAGATATATCCGCAGGCGATCTGCTGCATTCGTTTGATGCCATCTGCCTGGCTATAGGTGCCAGAGAACCCAGGGATTTGAATATACCAGGCAGGGAGCTGAACGGGATACATTTCGCCATGGATTTTCTTACCCATCAAAACAAAATGATTCGGAAACAATTACCAAAAGACGCCCCCGAAATCCATGCCAAAAACAAACATGTGGTGATCATTGGCGGAGGAGATACAGGTTCCGATTGCGTAGGCACTGCTAACCGCCAGGGGGCGCAAAACATAACCCAACTGGAAATACTGCCCAGACCGGAAGAGGACAAAGACCACAACCCCAACTGGCCATGGCCGCAAAAAACTCTAAAAACCTCCTCATCCCATGAAGAGGGTTGTCAACGTATGTGGAGCGTGGCAAGCAAACAGTTTATCGGTTCAGACAACCAGGTTAAAGAAATAGAGATCGTGGACGTCACATGGCAAAAAGATAAAAATGGCCGCATGCAAATAAAAGAACTCGAATCCAGCAAAAGAACCATTAGAGCGGACCTTGTATTACTGGCCATGGGGTTTGTTCATCCGGTTCATGAAGGTTTATTGAATAACCTGAAGTTGGAATACGATGAACGGGGAAATGTTAAAGGAAACAACAAACAACAAACCTCGGTCAACAAGGTATTTGTTGCGGGAGACGCACGAGAGGGAGCAAACCTTGTGGTAACGGCTATATATTCTGGCATACAGGCAGCAAGGAATATTGATGCATATCTTGATAAAAATAAATGAGCCAGAATAAATCAGTAGTGAGCTTTGAGTAGTGAACACACTGTCCTTTGCGGTCATTAATGGTCATTTATTGTCATTAATTTGTTTGGCAGGTGTTTGGCAAGAAAGCAAGCAGTAAGCACTATGCAGCAGGCAACAATATAGCTACTGGTGCAGTGGTAGAGACGCAATGCTTGCGCCTCGGAGATTGGGGCACAACGGCACGACTGTACGACTACACGACAGCACGACGGCACGAGAGAACGACGGGACGACGGGACAAGGAAACAAGGCAACCAGAAGAGGAGAATAGTAGTGAATAAATATTAGGACACAGATGGCGCAGATTATACAGATAAACACAGATTACATTAATCAGTGTAAAACTTGTCCGGCTCCTGACAGATCCGTCCGATCCATCTAATCAGTGTTCCAGAAATTTTACCATTTATCCATTTCTTCTGTATCTTTGTGTAGAGCAACAATCAATACAATTACCAGGTCATGCTGGTTGAAAAAGATAAAATCAGGAAAATCATTAAGGAACACAAGATCACTTCCTTTCAGAATAAAGATGAAGAGGAACTGATCGATATTTTATATGAAACTTTCAATGAAGCCGATAAGGTTCAATCAGAGAAGCTGGCTACGAAAGAAGATATAAAAATGGTCCTTGAGATGATGGACAAACGTTTTGAAGCCGTGGATAAACGGTTTGAGGATATGAATAAAAGATTTTCCATGATGTTTACCTTTATGACCATCGGGTTTGCCATCCTGGTTCTACTCACCGTAATATTCAAGTTTATATCCTGAAAAAACACTTTTTTGTCTTTCCTATAGCCGGAATGTATTACAAAAACTTTTCCCAAATAAAATGATCCGGTTTCTGATCTTTTACTTTCTTTGCAGAGCCAAATGCATATTGTATGAGAAAAGAATATATCAAGCCGGGAGTGCCGTTTGACCCCTCCAGGTTTACTTTTTCGTATGCCTGGGTGATACTCGGAGTGGGAATCATTGGTTTTGTCATGAGCGCTCCTGGTCAAACCATTGGTGTTTCGTCCTTCACCGACTATCTGATAGAAGATTACGAGCTGACAAGGAATCAGTTAAGCATGGCTTATATGGGCGGGACACTCATAAGCGGACTCCTCGTCAGCAGAGCCGGTAAGCTTTATGACATTTACGGTGCAAGGATTGTAGGCATCTTATCAGCGGTAATGATCGGACTTGTATTGGTCTATTTAACCCGCCTGGATTTTTTAGCCTCCTCCATTAGCCATACACTCCCTGCTGTTAATAAAACCGTCATAACTATTGTGCTGTCTATCATAGGTTTTTTTACACTAAGGTTCTTCGGACAAGGGATGCTTACGATGACCAGCAGAAACATGATCATGAAATGGTTTGAAAACCGACGGGGCCTGGCCAATGGATTTCTGGGTGTTTTTGTTGCATTTTCTTTTTCTATAGCTCCTCAAATATTTAACGGTGGGATCAGTGCAGTGGGTTGGCGCGATACATGGGTCATTACTGCCCTTATTGTGGGTATTGGGGTTTCGCTGCTGATTTTTGTGTTTTACAGAGACAACCCCAAACAATGCAAGTGTTATCCTGACGGGACCAAAAAAGATCTGTCCGGGGAAAAAACAGGATCCAAACAAAGATTAAAAGATTTTACACTGAAAGAAGCATTGAAAACTTACTCATTTTGGGTATTCAATCTCTCTCTTGCCATGCATGCCTTGATCATCACTGCATTGACCTTTCATATCGCCTCCATTTTTGAGGTAGCAGGTATGAGCCAGGAAAAGGCCGTTTCAGTGTTTCTCCCGGGATCCATAATATCCATCGTGCTGAACTTTGGCAGCAGTTGGCTGAGTGACTTTACCAAGCTAAAATATCTTTTAATCGTGCTTCTTACTGGTTTATTCGTCTCCCTCCTTTCGATAATTCTCTTAAAATCGGTACCGGCTGGATATTGGATGGTAATCATAGGATATGGAATTTCCATGGGCCTGTTCAGTGTGCTTTCGGCAGTCACATGGCCGCGATTTTTCGGAATAGGCAACCTCGGTTCCATTTCGGGGTATGCCCTGGGCTGGGCGGTTGTTGCCAGTTCCATTGGCCCTTATTTTTTCAGCCTGTCTTATGATTTTACCAGCCGCTACACCACCAGCGCACTAATCTGTCTGGGCATTGTCTTTGTTTTGATCATATTATCCTTTAAAGCTGAGAATGTGAACAGAGAGTCCGAAACAGAAATAGAAATTCAGTAAATCAGGTTAAAAACCCCCAGCAACTTCAATGCCGACACAAAAATAACCACAAGCAGGATATAACGGACATATTTGGCTCCCCAGGCCACGGCAAATCTGGAGGCTACAAAGGCACCGAGCATATTGCCCAGGGCCAGTATCAGCCCGATCTTCAGATTAACCTGATCGTTCATAAAAAAAATGGCCAATGCAAAGGGGGTATAAATCAAAATGATGAGCAATTTTATGGCATTGGCTTTCACCACGTCAAAACCTGCACCCAGAACAAGTCCGGCCAGCAGAAAAATTCCTACACCAGCCTGAATAAATCCGCCATATATCCCTATCACAAAAAAGATAAAAATCTGGAGCATGCTGGGTTTTGATTTAACGTGGCCTGCCTGTTCTTTCACCCAATGAGCAGGTTTGTAAAGGATAAGAAAAAACATGGCAATCAACAGAATGCCGATGACCCTTTCCATAACCGCTTCATCGAGTCCAATGGCTATTTGCGCACCGAGCAGCGATCCGATCACTGCAGGCAAAGCAAGCCATAACCCCATGCGTACATTCAATACTTTTTGCTGACGAAAACTGCCCACTCCCACCACATTCTGCAAAAAAATCGCTATACGGTTGGTCCCATTGGCCACATTGGCCGGCAAACCCAGAAACATGAGCATGGGAAGGGTTAACAGCGAACCACTCCCTGCAAGTGTGTTGATGAATCCCGCAAAAAAGCCAACTCCGATTACCGCCAGTATAAGATACCACTCCATACAAAAATATTTCGCAATAGTACCTTACCGGTCAAATTCTTGCTTTTTTTGGCAAAAATTGGCCGGTAAGGTTGTTCTATTAAA
>JBKGZA010000086.1:0-12820 GCA_046545815.1 Bacteroidales bacterium | reverse complement strand
TGATATGCTCTACAGCGTATGCCCAGATTGGGTGTACCTTTTTACCACAAAAAAAGGCATAATATGGACACATAGAAGCTCATTTTAAAGGCACTCTTTAAGAAATTAAAATTGAGTACAACAGTAAATAAAAAAAGCTGTCTGATTCAGACAGCTTTTTGCTATAAGGATTATCCAAGATATTTTTTCAATAACTTATTTTTCGAAGAGTGTCTTAACCTTCGGATGCCCTTTTCTTTAATTTGCCTCACTCTTTCTCTGGTCAGATTAAGCTTCTGGCCGATTTCTTCGAGGGACATTTCCTGTACGCCCAATCCAAAGAAATATTTAATCACTGCTTTCTCCTTTTCAGGAAGCACGCTCAGCGTCCTTTCAATTTCCCTGCTCAGGGATTCGTTCATTAATGTACCGTCTGCTTCCGGTGCATCGGAGTTTTCCATTACATCCAGGAGGCTGCCGTCCTCATCATCATCGAATGGGGCATCCATGGACAGGGGTTTGCCTGAAAGCTGTAAGGTCTTTTCTACCTTTTCCTTTGGCAGATCAACCATCTCTGCAAGTTCTTCATAGGTCGGGGTTCTGTCATTTTCCTGCTCCAGTTTGGAATAAGCTTTATGCAATTTATTGATGGATCCCACTTTATTCAGTGGCAATCTAACTACTCTTGATTGTTCAGCTATTGCCTGAAGTATGGATTGTCTAATCCACCATACGGCATATGAGATAAATTTAAAACCCTTGGTTTCATCAAATCTTTCAGCAGCTTTAATAAGGCCAAGATTCCCCTCGTTGATTAAATCCGGTAAACTTAATCCCTGAAACTGATATTGTTTTGCCACGGAAATTACAAATCTCAAATTCGCTCTTGTCAATTTTTCCAATGCCGCCTTATCTCCCTTTTTAATTCGCTGCGCTAATTCTACTTCTTCATCTGGTGTTAAAAGTTCCTCTTTCCCAACTTCCTGCAAATATTTCTCCAGCGATGAACTGTCCCTGTTGGTAATCGATTTGGTAATCTTTAATTGTCTCATCTTGGCTTTTAGTTTTTGTTAATTCCCAACTAATTAATTTCTTATGGTTAACGAAAAATAACGACGCAAATTTTACAAAATAACAAAATTTTTTAATAAATTTCCAATCTTTTTTAACGCATTATATAACTTTCCAGAGATGATTCGGATAGAGCCTTACTGTTTTGTTGATTACACTCAACAGTCGGAGGTTCTACGTGAGATATCATCAGAAAGTTTTGTTTTATATAACATACAGATATTGGCATTAAAAGTATGAAAGATTATAACGAGGAACTGTTCTATCAGATTGCCTTGAGTTTAATTCCAAAAGTTGGACCTGTTCTTGCCAAAAGGTTGATCTCCTATACCGGCAGTCCAAAAGGATTGTTTGAAGAGCGGAAGAGCAAATTGTTAAAAATTCCTAATATCGGAGAAAATCTTGTCAACAATATAAAAAGTAAAAGCATATTTGAAAAGGCGGAAAGGGAAATGGCCTTTATTGAAAATTATCAAATTGACGTGTATTTTTATCTGGATGACCGGTACCCAAAAAGATTGAAAAATTGTGAAGATGCGCCGGTGCTATTTTATTCTAAAGGAGAGGTCAATTTTGAAAGTATCCGGGTTTTAAGCGTAGTTGGAACACGCAGAGCCACCGACCGTGGAATTGAGGCATGTCAGAAACTGATTGCAGAATTGTCCAGAAATAGCAAAGATCTTATTGTTGTGAGTGGTTTGGCTTATGGCATTGACATATGCGCACATAAAGCTGCATTGGCCAATGGTTTACAGACAATTTCCGTTCTCGGTCACGGACTAGATATCATTTATCCTTCAGTTCATCGTTCGGTAGCCGGGAAAATTGTCAACCAAGGGGCGTTGGTGACTGAATTTTCAAGTTACACCAAATTCATAAAAAGCAATTTTGTATGCCGCAACAGGATCATTGCCGGATTGGCAGATGCCACTGTGGTAGTTGAATCGGGAGAGCGGGGTGGCGCCCTCATTACCGCTGACCTGGCAAATTCCTATAACCGGGATGTATTTGCCTTTCCGGGAAGAGTTGAAGATTCCCGCTCAAAAGGATGTAATCAACTGATTAAAACAAATAAAGCCGCTCTTATTGAAGGTGTTGATGATCTGGAATATATCTTGGGGTGGGAATTAAACAGATGCAGGAATAAAATTGTACAACAGGAAATATTTAAGGATTTGGGAACTAGTGAAAAAAATATTGTGTCATTAATCAGGGAGAAGGGAGAATTATCCATTAATGAGCTGAGTATCCGGTTGGGGTTGCCTGTCAGTAAAGTTTCTCCTTTATTGCTGGATCTTGAATTCGAAGGCCTCATCAAATGCCTTCCGGGTAATCGCTACAAAGCAGCTGGATATTAATGCTTTAAATATTTTTAGCTTCTGCTCCGTATCTATTTTTACTATTATTATTATCCGTTAGCGGATTCTTTATAAATTTGAAGCTGTTTTCAGGATACAGCTACTTTGTATAACTGATTCATAATCAGAATAAAAATCAAATCAAAACCAGATATAATATGGACTCAAGATTAGAACAATTTATTTCTCAGATTACTGCGAAAAACCCGGGTGAAGAAGAATTTCATCAGGCGGTGCAGGAGGTGGCTGAGTCGTTAATACCGTTTATTGAAGAGAATCCTAAGTATAGGCATGCCAGGATTCTTGAAAGAATTACGGAACCTGAACGTGCTGTGATTTTTAGAGTACCCTGGCTTGACGATAAGGGGGAAATCCAGATTAACAAAGGGTATCGTATAGAAATGAACAGTGCTATTGGACCTTACAAGGGAGGATTGCGGTTTCACCCTACAGTAAATTTAAGTATACTGAAATTTTTGGCTTTTGAACAGGTATTTAAGAATAGCTTAACCACATTACCTATGGGTGGTGGAAAAGGTGGCTCTGATTTTAATCCTAAAGGCAGGTCCGACAATGAGGTTATGAAGTTTTGCCAGAGCTTTATGACGGAACTTTACAGGCATATTGGCCCGAATACGGATGTTCCGGCCGGAGATATAGGAGTAGGCGGCAGAGAAATCGGGTTTCTCTTTGGCCAGTATAAACGTTTGAGGAATGAATTTACCGGAGTTTTAACAGGAAAAGGAATCCCGTTCGGAGGCAGCTTGATCCGCCCCGAAGCCACAGGCTATGGAGCTACCTATTTTGCTCAGGAAATGTTAAATATCCGGGGTGAAGAGATTAAAGATAAGAAAGTAGCCATATCCGGCTCAGGTAATGTGGCCCAGTATGCTACCGAAAAGGTTAATCAATTGGGGGGCAAAGTAATTACCCTTTCCGATTCAGCCGGTTTTATTCATGATCCCAATGGAATTGATGAGGAGAAGCTGCATTATGTAATGGAACTTAAGAACATTAAGCGTGGCAGGATATCGGAGTATGCGGATAACTATGGAGTAGATTATCATGAAGGAAAGAAACCATGGGAGGTCAATTGTGATATAGCCCTTCCCTGTGCTACTCAGAATGAAATTAATGAGGAAGATGCCAAAAATCTGGTAGATAATGGCTGTATATGTGTTTCAGAAGGAGCCAATATGCCATGTACACCGGAAGGAATTGAGGTTTTTCTGAATAAACAGATTCTTTTTGGTCCCGGAAAAGCTGCCAATGCAGGTGGTGTTGCTGTTTCAGGCCTTGAAATGACCCAAAATTCCATGCGGCTTCCCTGGAACCGGGAAGAAGTGGATAACAGACTAAAAGATATAATGCGAAACATTCATGATACCTGCAAAAAATATGGAGATGAAGGGGATTATGTTAATTATGTGAAAGGAGCCAACATCGGTGGTTTTGTTAAGGTTGCCGAAGCCATGCTGGCCCAGGGTGCGGTATAAATGAGCTGATTAATAGCTTATAATATTATAGAAGGGAGGGGTTCTTACCCCTCTTTTTTATTTGAATAATTTTTCTCAAGTTTGCGGTGTAAAATAGTATGGTAGAATATGTATTTAATTGATACACACGCGCATATATATCTTGATAGATTTGACGGGGCGGTTCATGAGGTGGTACGGCATGCCAGAGAAGCAGGGGTTGGACGAATTTATCTTCCCAATATTGATTCCGGCACCATTGAAAACATGATTCAGTTGGAGAATCTTTATCCGGCCTTTTTTTATCCCATGATTGGTTTGCATCCTACCTCAGTGGATGAAAATTATATGAAGGAACTTGAGAAAATGGAAAATTGGCTGAAGCAACGTGATTTTTCTGCCATAGGGGAGATAGGGATTGATCTTTACTGGGATAGTAATTACAGAAAAGAACAGGAAAATGCTTTTGAAATTCAGCTGAAGTGGGCCGGGGAAAAAGGGATGCCTGTTGTCATCCACTCCAGAGATTCTTTTCGGGAAATTTTCGATGTGTTGACTAAACTCGACGATGGTCGGCTCTATGGTATTTTCCACAGTTTTGCAGGCAACCTTGAAGATGCACAACATATCATTGATTTGGGATTTAAGATTGGAATCAATGGTATTGTCACCTTTAAAAATTCTTCATTGGATGAGGTGGTATCACAGATAGATATAGAACATCTTGTATTGGAAACCGATTCCCCTTTTCTCGCTCCTGTTCCCAGGAGAGGTAAAAGAAATGAGAGTGCATATGTAAAGTATATTGCTCAGAAAATAGCAGAGGTGAAAAATTTAAGTGTGGATGATGTGGCTGCAATCACCACAAGAAATGCTTTAAAGGTATTCGGAGATTGATGAGGAGACAAGGGAATACATCAATTCTTATTGTTTATACAGGGGGAACCATTGGAATGATAAGAGATCCTGAAACACAGCAATTATATCCGTTCGATTTTTCTCATATTGAAAAGCAGGTACCCGAAATAAAAGGATTTGGATATAAAGTGGACAGCTTGACTTTTTCTCCTGTCATTGATTCCTCGGATATTACTCCTGAATTTTGGGTAAGGCTGGTCGATATTATTGCGAAAGAGTATGAAAATTATGATGGATTTGTGATTTTACACGGCACAGATACTATGGCCTATACTGCATCTGCATTGAGTTTTATGCTGGAGGATCTTCAGAAACCGGTGGTCCTTACAGGTTCACAATTACCGATCGGAACCCTCAGGACCGATGGTAAGGAAAATATCATTACAGCTATTGAAATAGCAGCTGCCCGTAAAGATGATGATCAGGCTATGGTTCCGGAAGTGGCGCTCTATTTTGAGAACAGATTGTTTCGGGGCAATCGGATCACGAAGATTAGCTCGGAACATTTCAATGCATTTTCTTCACCGAATCATACAAATCTTGCGGAGATTGGGATCAACATAAAATACAATTATGAAGCCATTCGTTATCCTCAAAGTTACTCAGAGCTGAAGGTACATAGAAAATTGGAAACCAATATCGCGATTTTGAAGGTACATCCGGGGATCAATTTAAATGTGGTAAGTGCTCTGGTTCATAATACGGAAATCAAAGCCATTATTCTGGAGACTTATGGCTCCGGAAATGCACTCACAACTGATTGGTTCATTGATTTGCTTCGTGAGGCCATAGAACAGGATAAAATTCTGCTGAATATCACTCAGTGTTTGGTGGGTACTGTGGATATGACTCATTATGAAACCGGAAGAAAGCTGATGGAAATTGGGGTCTTGAATGGTTATGATCTGACAACGGAAGCAGGTTTGACTAAGCTAATGTTTCTTTTAGGTTTAGGAATTAAAAAAGAGAAAATTAGAATGCTTTTAAATAAGTCGATTAGGGGAGAAATTAACTTATAAATATTTTGTGAATTATATTTTTTTGTAATTTGCGCTGCAAAAATAAACTTGGAGGGCTTGGAGAAATGGCCGAGTGGTCGAAGGCGCACGCCTGGAAAGCGTGTTGGCGCCACAAGCGCCACGAGGGTTCGAATCCCTCTTTCTCCGCGAATTTTGTAAATAAGATTTTTTTATTAATTTTAACAATCAATTCATTAATCAAAACAGAAGACAAACCATGAAAAGATTATTAAGAACTATCGCAGTAATCGGATTATTTATCTTGGGAACTTCAGCATTTGCAGTTGCTCAAGAAGAAGGTCAACAGGACACAGCTGTTCAGGAAGATACAGCGATGTCAGCAGCCGATACAGCTGCTGCTGACACAGCTGCTGCTGACACCACTGAAGCAGCTGCAGAAGAAGAGGAACCTAGTTCCTTACACAAACAGGTAAAACAGAAGTTTATTG
This sequence comes from Bacteroidales bacterium, assembly GCA_046545815.1. GTDB lineage: Bacteria > Bacteroidota > Bacteroidia > Bacteroidales > UBA12077 > JAGXLC01. The sequence goes on along the minus strand of JBKGZA010000086.1, from coordinate 6,551 downwards.
ATGGTGGACCCGCCTTTATGGGTGTGGTTCTATTGGCTTTGATCTTTGGTCTGGCCGTTGCCATTGAAAGAATCATTTATCTGAACCTTTCAACCACCAATACCAGCAAACTTCTAAAAAATGTAGAAAATGCACTTGAAGAGGGAGGTATTGAGTCAGCAAAAGACGTTTGCCGCAATACACGCGGCCCAGTGGCTTCCATTTTCTACCAGGGACTTGACAGAGCCGATGAAGGCGTTGATGTAGCTGAAAAGTCAGTAGTATCTTATGGCAGTGTACAAGCCGGCCTGTTAGAACAGGGACTAACCTGGATTTCACTGTTCATTGCCATTGCACCTATGTTAGGATTCCTTGGTACAGTGATTGGTATGATTGAAGCATTTGACAATATTGAAGCTGCGGGAACTGTTTCTCCATCTGTAGTTGCCGGTGGTATTAGTGTTGCTTTGATTACCACAGCTTCGGGTTTGATCGTTGCTGTTATTCTTCAGTTGTTTTACAACTACATAGTGTCGAAGATTGACAGCATCGTGAACGATATGGAGGATGCTTCTATATCATTGGTTGATCTTATTTATAAGTATGGTAGAAAAAGTCAATAAAATAAATTTTTATTAGATATGTCTATATTTAGAAAAGTTATAGAAATTTTACTTCTGGCAGGATCAGTCATCCTCGGGGTAGTGTACTATGCCGGTGGAGAAATGGCTGGCGGAGAGCCTGTTTATACCAATCATATATTGATTTGGGGGGCTATATTGGCAGGCCTTGCTGCAGTAATGGCACTGATTTTTCCGCTTGCCCAGATCATTGCCCAGCCAAAACGAGGTAAAGGCACCCTTATAGGAATTGCTGGGCTTATAATTATAGGGTTTATAGCTTATAATTTAGCCTCCGCCGAACCTTTGAATTTTACAAGCCCAAATCCCAATAATGTGCCACCAATATTAAAACAGGTGGGTGCAGGGTTAATTTCCCTGTATATTTTGATCGGTTTGGGAATTGGTGCAATCTTGTTTACTGAGGTATCAAAATCTTTCAAATAAAAAATATATTATGTGTAATGTCCGTTATATCAGTTGGACATTACACATAATAAACTTTAAAAAATATTAAGTTATGGCAAGACCAAGCGGTGAATTCAATGCTGCACCAATGGCAGACATTGCCTTCTTGCTTCTGATATTTTTCCTGGTTGCTACAACATTTGATGTGGATACGGGGATTATGAGGAGGCTTCCTCCCATACCCGATGAAGAGCAAAGACAGCAACAGGAGGATCAACAGATCAAGGAGCGAAATGTTTTTGAGGTGTTGATTAATTCAAGCGATCAGTTATTAGTTGATGGGGAGTCAGCAGATATTAGCAATCTGCGGGAAGAGGCCAAGGAATTTATTTCCAATCCCAACAACGAACCAAATCTTCCTGAAATGGAGGTTAAGGATGTACCGTTTTTCGGAGAAACCGAATGTACGAAGGGCATTATTTCTCTACAGAACGACAGGGGTACTTCCTATGAGATGTATATTAAAGTACAGAATGAGCTCACTGCAGCTTATAATGAGCTTCATGACCAACTTGCTATGAGCAAGTTTGGTAAGGAATACAGTGAACTGGAACAGGAAGAGCAGGATGCGATAGATGAAATTTATCCGATGATTATATCGGAAGCAGAGCCTGCAGACGTAGGACGATAAAAACAGGAGGAAATTAATTATGGCTAAATTTAGAAAAGAAGGGACAAAGAGAATTCCCCAAATATCTACTGCTTCGTTGCCTGATATCATTTTTATGCTTATCTTTTTCTTCATGGTAAGTACGACCATAAGGGAAACCAACGTAAAGGTTCAAAACGTGGTTCCAGAGGCAACTGAAGTGAAAAAGCTGGAAAGGAAGGATTTGGTTAGTTATATTTATATTGGAGAACCAAAACCACAATTTCAGGATATGTTTGGAACCGAACCCCGGATTCAGTTGAATGATGCTTTTGCCAGGGTTGAGGATATTCAGGATTATATTGCTACAGAACGGCAACAACTGAGTGAATCAGAAAGGCCCCAGATGACTACATCACTGAAAGTTGATGAGGAAACAAATATGGGAGTTGTTACAGATGTGAAAACAGCCCTTAGGAGAGCAAGTGCTTTGAAAATAATGTACACTTCAAGAGAAGTTGATCGCGTGTATTAGCGACCATTAGATTTTTTAAAAGGGGAGTTGCTTGAAGGCGGCTCCCCTTTTTCTATACCCATATCTCCTCCCGTGAGGCTCCCCCATGAAAAGAATACATCACAATAAATGTTCCGTTTTTAGCCTTCACTTAGCTTCGGTCGCTTACGCTAAAGCTTCAGCGACAGCGTGCAGAGCAAGGTAGCCCCGCATTAGAAAAACAGGCTTTTTGCGGAAAATAATGAAGCGAAAAGCCTGTTTTTTCAATAGCATCAGAATTATTTGTGAATAATTAGGTGGGCTAAATGCTTGTGATAGCCTTTTATTCATTTGGTCTGATATAGGTCCTTCCCTTTCTTAGCCTGGGTAGTCTTTTGATTTGCGACATAAAAAGTCCGCTGATTACCAGTCCGATCCCTGCCATTTTAATAACGGTAAACGATTCTCCGAGAAGAAAAAATGCAAATATGGCTGTTAATACGGGAATGGCATTGGTGAAAGCATTGGATTTTGTAACCCCTAACTTTTTAATGGAATAGGTAAAAAATATAAAGGCAAAGGATGAGCCAAAAACTGCGAGTTCAAGTAGGGGTAAAGCTGCTTGTGCGACATATCCTGTGGATATAAAATGGTCGAAATCGATGATAAGGAAAAGCGGAAGATAGAAAAAAATACCGATGATATTGTGGTAGGTTACGATGCTGATGGAATTGTATTTGCCGGATAGCTTCTTAACTACAATGCTATACCCAATTCCTGCTGCAACCGCAAGAAACAACAACAATATCCCCAGAGGCGTGGCCGATACATTTTCGTCCCTTTCAAAGATTACCATCCCTACGCCTATAATGGATATAACAATTCCGATGATATTGAATTTTATTATACGTTCCTTGTAAAAGTAGCCTGTGACAAAGGGACTGAACAAGGGGATGGTTGAAATGATTACTGCTGATAAAGTAGAAGAAACAAATTTTACACCGAAACTCTCGCACAGAAAATATAAGAAAGGCTGAAAAAGCGTTACCAGTAAAAAGTATTTCAAATCTTTAAGTTTGACTTTTTGTAATTGATTGAGCGGAAGCATGAGTAGCACCAGAATGATGGAAGAAAGTACCAGGCGTAAAAAAACAGTAGTTATGGGTTCATAAAATTCAAAGACCATTTTATACCATACAAAAGTAAGGCTCCAGAAGGTCATGGCCAGAAGTACACTTATGTATGCGGGAATAAGGTCTTTTTTCATTGCTGGTTCAATTGAAGTCGCAAATATCCCAAAATAATTCTTATTGACAAGTACCATTTAAATAAGTTTTGTAGAACATTTTTTTAGCAATGAAAAAATGTTTATTTTTACAAACTCTTAAATTTGTTAAATACTGGTAACAATGGCAGCTAATGCAAATGAGATATTGCTGAAGATAAGAAAGATAGTTAGGTCCATTAATCTGGAATCCAAGAAAGTGCAAAAAGAATATGGTGTAAGTATTCCCCAGATATTGTGTCTGGAATATCTGAACCGTTCAGAAAATTATCAGGCCACCCAAAAGGAGCTGCGGGATTATTTAAGTCTTAATTCCAGCACCGTTTCCGGAATTATCAGCAGGCTGGAAAAACGTGGATATATTGCCAGACTTCCTAAAAGAGCAGATAAGCGAAGAACTCATATTGTAATGACTTCAAAAGGCTCCGAATTACTTAATAAAACTCCTCTTCTTCTACACGAGAAATTAACCAATAAATTGGAAAGTGTCCCCAACGACCATACTGCCGACATCAATGAGGCATTGGATCTCATTATTGATTATCTTGGTATTGACGATGTTGATGCTTCTCCGGTCATAACTGTTGAGGATAAGTTGTAATCGCACCTTAGAGTGTGTTAAGAAAAAACAGGTGTTTTTGCACAGATTTGTCGTGCAGAAACTATTTAGGTATGCTACAAGCGCATTTCTTCATTTATTTGTTTTAAGCCTGATTGTGTAAGCCGGAAGAGCGGAAAATACAATACCAGGACTAAGCAAAGGGCCAATGCACAAGGATCATAAAATTAAGAAGTTTAAGAATTTTTTATCTGATGAAATACAATGCCCCAAGGATTATTGAGTTGAGACGAAAACTGCATAAATTTCCGGAATTATCAGGTAAAGAGTATAATACTGCCCGACTGATCAAAGAGGTTTTACAAGAGTGCTCACCGGATCAAATAATGGAAGGACTCGGTGGTAACGGAGTGGCAGCGGTTTTCGATGGGAAAGAAACTGGTACATCGGTATTATTCCGCTGCGATATGGATGCATTGCCTATTTGGCAAAGCAATGAATTTGGGTATAAATCTTCCAACAAAGGCATAGCTCATAAATGTGGCCATGATGGTCACATGGCAATTCTGTCGGGATTGGCTGAAGCCATATATCATAATCCCCCGGCAAAAGGAAGAGTTATCCTACTTTTTCAGCCCTCGGAAGAAAATGGTCAGGGAGCTAAAGCGATACTTGATGATAAGAAATTTCAACATATTCGACCTGATGTGGTGTTTGCCCTCCATAATCTTCCCGGATTTCCTGAGAATTCGGTAATATTACGGAATGGGGTTTTTGCTGCCGCTTCAAAAGGGATGATCAACCGTTTGTATGGAAGAATTTCCCATGCCGGAGAACCGGAAAACGGAAACAGCCCGGCATTGGCTATGGCTGATATTATCAGGGACCTTACTTTTCTTCCCCGTAATAATTCATTTGAAGATTTTGTGCTCGTTACTGTAATTCATTCAAGGCTGGGTGAAGTTGCTTTCGGAACAACACCAGGTTATGCCGAGGTTATGGCTACCTTGAGAACTTATTCAAACAGGGATATGGATTCATTAACTGATAAGTCTATCAAGCTGGTCAATACATATGCCACCCGTTACAACCTGAAGACAGAAATAAGCTGGACCGAAGAATTCCCTGCTACGGTAAATAATGAATCAGCGGTATATGCTCTTGAACAAATTTCAAAACAAGTGAACATGCAACCCATTTATATTGATGAGCCATTGCGTTGGTCCGAAGATTTTTCCAATTTTACACTGACGTTTCCCGGAGCCCTCTTTGGCCTGGGCGCTGGAATACATCATCCTCAGCTGCATAGCCCGGATTACGATTTTCCGGAAAGTGTTATACATAAGGGGATTGAAATATTTTTTGAGCTCTATCGACATTATCTGAAATGAGAAAGAGGATATCATATGGCTGGCACATCCGTAATTGAAATCAATCGTTCGGCATTGATTCATAATCTGAATTTTTTACACAACTACCTTGGAAGCGATACCAAAGTTTCATCTGTGGTAAAAGCGAATGCATATGGTCATGGCATCGAACAATTCGTACCCATCGCTGAATCGGCCGGGATAGACCATTTTGCTGTTTTCAGTGGTGATGAGGCAAAAAGGGTATATCATGTCAAGCAGGATGCCAGTGACATTATGATCATGGGGTGGATGAATCAGGAGGAGATTGAATGGGCGGTAAAAAATGGTGTGGAATTTTTTGTTTTCGAGCAGGACAAGCTTGAAGAAGCATTGGAACTGGCCAAACGTTTCAATACCAAAGCAATTATTCATATTGAAGTGGAGACGGGTATGAACCGTACCGGTTTTAGTCAAAAAGCCTTACATAAGGTGGTTAAGCTTATTAACAGCCATCCTGAATATTTTCATGTCAGGGGTTTGTGCACCCATTATGCCGGAGCTGAAAGTATAGCCAATCATGTGCGTGTGCAGAAGCAGATAAAGAAATACAACCGGGTCTATAAATGGATAATCAACCGAGGTATCACACCTGAGCTCAGACATACAGCCTGCTCTGCTGCAGCCATTGTTTATCCCAAAACCCGAATGGATATGGTGCGTGTTGGCATTTTACAGTACGGATTCTGGCCCAGTCCCGAAACATTTATCCATTTTGTTCATAAAAGGATGGAAAAATCGGAGGTTTTGAAACGTGTGCTGAAATGGAAGAGCCAGATCATGTCCATTAAAAATGTTAAAGAAGGAGAATTTGTCAGCTACGGTACCCACTATATGGCCCAGGAAGAAAAAACCATTGCCATCATCCCGGTAGGATATTCCCATGGCTATAGCCGATCGCTTAGCAACCAGGGCAGAGTGCTTATTCACGGCCACAGGGTACCTGTTATTGGCATTGTCAATATGAACATGCTTATAGTGGATGTGACTCAGGTACCGGATGTACAAAAAGGGGATGAAGTAGTACTTATCGGTGATCAGGAGGGGGTAACCATTACACTGGCCTCTTTTGCAGATTTTAACAACCAGTTGAACTATGAACTACTGGCCCGCTTGCCTTTGGATATTCCACGGAAGATCATTGACTAG
>JBKGZA010000085.1:0-12905 GCA_046545815.1 Bacteroidales bacterium | reverse complement strand
GGGATACCATCTACACCACCCAGGCCGATACCATCGAACTATACGCCGGGGAATTCGACTCCTACCTGTGGCAGGACAGTACCACAACCGCTACCTATGATGTCACCGAAAACATCTCAAAAAAATATGCCGTAGAAGTATCCGACGCCCACGGATGCGGCACCGACAAGGACTCGGTGCAGGTATTCACCTACAACATGGGCGTTACCGAAATGGTTGCTCCCTCGAGCAGTTGCGAGTTGTCCGAAACGGAAGAGATCAAGGTGAAGATCAAAAATTACAGCTACGACACCATCAGGGAAGGGGACACCATGGACATCGGTTATATAATGAATGAAACACATACCGCCCGGGATACGAAAACATTCGAAAGCGATCTCCTGCCCGGACAGACCTTCACGCATACCTTCTCTGTCACAGCGGATATGAGCGAATACAAGACCTACTACTTCGACCTTTTCACGGATCATCCCTGGGATGCGGACCACAGCAACGACACCCTGGAGGATGCAGTCAAAACTTACGGCTATCCTGAGTTCGACCTGAATTACGATACGCTTTACACAACCCAGGCCGACACCGTGGAGCTTTACCCCGATATCAGCGAAAACGCATATAAATGGAATACCGGATCAACCAACGATACGCTCTACGTATCCAAACCCACGACAGAAGAATACAAACTGACCATAACCGACATCAACAGTTGTTCTGCTGTGGATTCCTCCACACTCATCACTTACGATGTGGGCGTTACCGACATGAGCTCACCGCAAAGCGCGTGTGAGCTTACTGACTCAGAAACGATAAGCATCGAGGTCACCAACCACGGTGCCGACACACTGCAAAGCGGAACGACCATACCGGTAGGTTACCGTTTGAACGGAGGGTCTGCAACCATGGAAACCTTAACGCTTGATGCTGGTCTTCTGCCCGACGATACGGTCACCCATACCTTCAGTAGCTCCCTCGACATGAGTACAGCCGATATCTATGATATCGCTGTTTTCACAGATTTTGCAGATGATGCCATGCGATCCAACGACACACTCAATCAACAGGTGGAACACTATGGCTATCCGGATATAGATATTGGTGAGGATACCCTGTTCACCACACAGGCCGATACACTCGAACTGGATCCTGGCGGCGGTTACGATTCCTACCTGTGGCAGGACGGATCCACAGACCAGGTTTACGACGTGACATCCAACGAAACCAACCTGTACCATGTGGAAGTGACCAATGAACACGGATGCAGCACCAGTGACTCCTTGCAGGTGATCATGGACTATGATCTGAAAACTATAGGCATCACTTCACCGGATGATGCCTGCTCGCTCAGCGATGAGGAAAAGGTTACCGCAGAATTCTATAACCAGTCCAGAACCATCGACGAGGATGAAACCCTGTCATTCATTATTGTTTCTCCCGAGGGAGTACACTACAAAGAAGACTATATACTTTCCTCTCCCTTAAATACCGGAGATACGCTTGAATGGAACTTCTCACAGACGCTCGACTTATCCGAAGCCACTACCCATCAATTAAAAGTTTATGTGGATTATGACAAGGATATTTTTCCGGGTAACGACACCGCCTCCAAAACCATTGAAGTCTATGGAAAACCTCAGCCCGACCTGGGAAAGGATACCGTCGTAAATGCAACCTCCTACACCCTGGAACCGGGCAGCTTTGAAGCCTATGAGTGGCATGACGGCTCAACCAACCAGACTTTCAAAGTCACACCTGGCTCCAGAACCTCAGACGATAAGTACCATGTGGCGGTAAATGACCAGAACGGGTGCACGGGAAGGGACACTGCCCGTGTAATATTGGATATAGATGACATTGAAATAGCGGAAATATTAAGCCCGGGAAATCTTTGCGGCGTCCGTCGAGATGCGCCGGTCGAATTCATACTGCAAAACTCCGGGACAAGCAATATACCAAAAAATACGGAACTGCCCGTGAGCTATCAGTTAAACAACAATCAAACCGTTGAAGCCACCCTTACCTTATCGGAAGTGCTAAAACCCGATGAAACCCTTACATACACGTTCAGTGAAAAAATCGACCTGAAAAGCCCCGGAGAGTATGAATTCAATCTTGCCGTAGAATACGAAGACGATATGTGGCCCGACAATAATGATACCACGGAAACCTATGAGGTTTATCCCCGGCCGGAAGTCGACCTGGGCTCCGACACACTGGAAACCGAACTGCCCCATACACTGGATCCGGGAGATTACGACTCTTACGAATGGCAGGACAGCAGCACGGAGAGCACTTTCGAAGTGACAGATCCCGGCACTTACAGTGTTACCGTAAGCAATGAACATGGCTGTACGGCTGCTGATACGATCGTTATACGCAACGCGAATGCCATAGGAGACAACAAAGATCAGGCTGAAAACTATACCGTCAAAGTCTATCCGGTGCCTGCAGAGGATCATCTGATGATAGACCTGAGTGCCAACACCCGAAAACAGTTCAACATCAAACTGATCAACACACAGGGATCGCTTCTCCACACTGATGAGGTTAGCATGCGTGAAGGAACAGCCCGGATTTCTACCGGCGAATTCCCAAGGGGTATGTATTACCTGAGGATCGAAGCGGAAAGCGGTGTAAAAACACGGAAGGTGATACTTAAATAATGTAATTACATTACTTCTTCTTTTTTACATTTTTGAAAATGAAATTCTAATATCTAATTTCGAAATTCTAAACAATGTCAAATGACCAAACAAAAAAATTTCGTGAGCATTTGAAAGCAATATTTTTTACCTTTGAGGAAATATGTTTCCTGTCAAAACCTGCGAAAAAGCTTTCATATGCCTACGCATCCCCCGGAAGAGCCAAGTCGTGATCAGTATCTGCAATATCAGGTAGGAAGTGAATATTTTGCCTCCGCCATAACCGATGTTTTCCTGATCGTCAACAGTTTTGGAATTATCCGGGTCCCCGGTGCACCTGCTTCCATGTTGGGGGCGATATACTATGGAGGTAGGATCCTCCCGGTAATAGACATGCGCTTGAAACTGGGGATGGTGCCCGGTACGGAGCCAAGTGAAGATTATACCATCCTGGTAATGGAATTGAACAGGAATCTGCCCCGTGACGAGAGAATTCAGGTAGGAGTATTGGTCGACAGGGTTATGGCCCTGCATAAGGTGAATCGTGCCAGCATCGGTCCTCCCTGTCAGAACCTGTTTCCGTCCTGTCCCAATCTGATTCAGGGGATGGTTCATACAAAAAACCTGAATCTGATGATCCCCGATACCGGCAACCTTTTCGAAAAGGAAGAACTGGCCGGCATGCTGGATGCATGTAGTAAGCTATAACCTGTATTTAGATTACTGCAATAACCAGACCCCGGAGGGGTCAAACAGCGATAACCCCGGGTGAAACCCGGGGAAAGTAAACTGCCAAACCCATAGCGCTCCAACTGCTTCAAGTCAATAAGACACCCATACTTCTCCTGGAGCGCAATATAAGAACTTATATAGTTGAATCTAACCTAAGAAAGCACTTTGTCTGAGCATACGACTAATGGTGGCTTCGCCAATCTGTAATCTGTCGCACACGCTACGCGGCGCCAATGATATTGGGGGGGTAGGGTTTCTCTATCGCTATTTGCCGTCGCTGACGGCAAGACGTGTGGTTTCCACAGGATTCGATTTTAACGATGCCATGATCAAAAATTAAATAGGCTTTTCATTCAGGAAAGAACTGTAACCTAAGGCATCTCGAAGAATACAATAAGTATTTAGATTACTGCAAACCAGACCCCGGAGGGGTCAAACAGCGATAACCCCGGGTGAAACCCGGGGAAAGTAAACTGCCAAACCCATAGCGCTCCAACTGCTTCAAGTCAATAAGACACCCATACTTCTCCTGGAGCGCAATATAAGAACTTATATAACTTTTAGAATAAGGCTAAGAGTAGAAGATTGAAATAAAGCAGTGGTTGGTGTATAATTGATAAATTGCTAAATGGTTACATCGTTAAATTGTTGCCCCGGGCTATGACCATCAGAAGCTTCTGGCAAATTTTGCCAACTGCCCCTTGCTCCCGCAGAATGCGGGACCAACTGATTTTTTTCCATTGCCAACTTATTTTCTATATTAACTTTTACTTTGAATTTTTGCAGTTCCAATAAATTTTTATGCCCCCTGTAGCTACATCCCTTGCCAACTGCTTTTTGCCCCTTGCCAACTTGCTATCTCTATTTCCTTAAATTTGATTCTGCAATATAATAAGCTGCCCCTTGCCAACTATTCTTCACTTAACCACCGTCATCTCCTCTACCAGATGATCCGCTTCTGCGAACCGGTCGATTATGAATAGTACGTACCGTATATCCACAGCAATATTCCGACATTGTTCAGGATCGTACATGATATCGCTCATGGTGCCTTCCCAGTTTCTGTCGAAGTTGATCCCGATTAGCTCCCCGTTGGCATTGATCACCGGGCTTCCTGAATTGCCGCCAGAAGTATGGTTGGAAGCAATGAAACAGACAGGCATTCTGCCATCTTGAGTGGAATAACGGCCATATTGCTTTTCTTCGTACAACTTACGTAATTTATCGGGAATTCTGTAATCCTTAAGTCCTCTTTGGTTTTTTTCCATCACGCCATCCAGGGTGGTCTGATAATCATAAACAACGGCATCCCTCGGATGATAACCTTTCACTTTTCCATAGGCCACCCGCATGGTGAAGTTGGCATCAGGCCAGAAGTCCTTATCTTCCTGCATCGACCTCAGCCCCCTGACATAGATTCTGTACATGCTGTCCAAACAAGTATTGTACTGGTTATACCCGGAGATGATGTTGCGGCGATATGTATCCAGAAAGCTGTCCGCAAGCTTATAAGCTGGATCTTCCATGATGGCTGTGGTATCCTCAAGTTCAAAATTTTCAAGGAACTGGCTAGCTTTTGCTGAATCAACAAACATACTGTGATTAAAAAGGTGGTTGGTATACTTCTGAAAATTGCCGTTGAACTCCTCCTCTATTTTCTGAAAAATCCGGGGATGGAATTTCTCTCTAACATTTTCATGATAGCCTCGCAGCATCTGCGGACAGATATCCCGGTCGATTGCAGGAACATACTCACCGTAGAAATCCTGTATATTCATACCTGATTTTGCCCGGTCTACCTGTTCTTTATCATCCACATTAGCCAGGGCATTCCACCGGGAAGCAAAGCGCACCAGCTCAATGGCATAATATCCCGCCTCGTGCCAATAGTCCCTGGCCATCACAGTGGGTTTATAATCCTGGTATATCCGTTTAAAAGATTCAATTAGTCCTCCGTATTCCTGCTCCCTGGAAGATTTTTCATCAACCCATTGCCTGAAATTCTTTTCCTGATTTTCTTTCTTTTCAACGGCCTTCAACCGTTTCAGCCCCCTGACCTCACCCTTCCAGCGTTTCCAGGAATTGCTTACACCCGACTGTTTGCTTGCATACTTCAGTTTAATGGAGTCACTCCGGTTCATATATTTTTCCATCACCTCCAGCCGCTTGTCGCGAAGACTTATGCGATGAGGATTCCTATAATCCTGGATTAAGCTGACAGCATGGGAGGTAAGAAATTGATCTGTGCTGCCGGGATACCCCATAATCATGGTAAAATCTCCTTTTTCATAACCTTTCAGCGATATGGATAAATGTTTTTCAGGTTCATAAGGAACATTATCCTCCGAATATTCGGCCGGTTCATTATTTTCGTCTGCATATATCCGGAATACGGAAAAATCACCCGTGTGGCGGGGCCACATCCAGTTGTCCCCGTCACCCCCGAACTTTCCTATAGATGAAGGCGGTGTCCCTACAAGCCGAACATCCTTGTAAGTTTCATAGATAAACATATAATATTCATTGCCATAATAAAAAGGCCTGGTCACTGCTTCATAGTGGGTTCCTTCGGTTGCCTCCTCCTCAAGTTCGTCTGTTGTTTCATCCACCGCCTCCTGCCGCTCTGCTTCGGTCATATCTTCATTTATATTTTCAACAACCTGCTCAGTAACATCCTCTATACGAACAAGAAAAGTGGCAGTCAACCCTGAAGTAACCAACTCTTCTTTTTTAGAGCCGGCCCAGAAGCCATCTTCCAGATAATTATGTTCAACAGTGCTGTGTTTTTGAATGTAACTATATCCGCAATGATGATTGGTGAGCAGGAGGCCCTTATCAGAAATCACCTCTCCGGTACAACCGCCCCCAAAAATAACCACGGCGTCCTTCAGACTGGAATTGTTGATGCTATAAATCTCATCTGCTGAAAGCCTGAAACCTTTCTCGTGCATATCGTCAATGTTAAACTCTTGCAACAGGCTGGGTATCCACATCCCCTCACCACCATAGGCACCAACGAATAAACCAAAAAACACAACAAGAAAAAACACAAACTTTCTGCTCATGAGCGCTAACATTTAAATTTTTGAGGGGACATTCAGAAAATCACTGAGTTTCACGTAAAGCTCCTGTACAGGAAGGCCCATGACATTAAAAAAAGATCCTTCGATCTTTTCCACGCCGATGTATCCCAGCCACTCCTGAATTCCATATGCTCCGGCCTTATCATAGGGTTCATATTTATCAATATAATACCAGATCTCTTTATCGGTAAGTTTCTTAAAATAAACATCCGTTCTGGAATAAAAAGATTTGCGCTGATTTACCGAGCGGATGCAGACACCGGTATACACCTGGTGTACTGTACCCGACAGCAAACGAAGTATATCAAAAGCTTCTTTCTGGTCATGGGGTTTCTGAAGCACTCTATCGTCTTTCCAGACCACTGTATCGGCAGTAATCACGATCATATTCTCCGAAAGCTCGTCGTCAAATGCATCGGCTTTCTTTCGCGCCAGATACAGCGGAATCTCTTCTCCGGTGAGACCGTCAGGATAAGTTTCCTGTACCATCTGTTTCAGTTTGACGTCGAACTTTATTCCGAGTTCTTTCAAAAGATACTGTCTGCGTGGCGACTGAGAACCCAGAATAATCTGATATTTGGCAATCTCCTGATAGAATCTCATATAACGTGTGTTTGAATGATATATCTGGCCACCAAAGCATATAAAACGCCAAACAGCATGATGACCTTAAGCACAGTGCCTATAAATTCAAAATCAGCTTTGTCAGAGGCTTGCACATTTTTAAAAACCAAATATATAAAAGGTAAATACAAAAACAATGAGAAATAAATCAGCGTAACGGTATCCTGTAAATAGCTGAAATATAAATAGTTTAATCCTGCCAGTGCAATCAGAATCAACAGGGTGACGATATTTTTTGAGCTCCCTACGCCCAGTACCACAGGGAGGGAATTCCTGCCATAAACCCTGTCTCCTTCATAATCCTCAATGTCCTTGATGATCTCCCGCATCAGGTTCATAATAAAGGCAAAGAACGCAAAAACCATCACCCAGTGGAAAAGGAACATAAAATTCATGTTATGCTCCAGAAGTATATCTTTATAGGCCCGGTTAAGCATGGGGATCTCAAATACAACCACCATCAGGGGTACCAATGCGGTCAATACAGCTACAATGATGTTGCCCACAAGAAACTGCCTTTTATAGGTGGTTGAATAAAACCAAAGCACACCTGTTACAAGTAAAAAAACCAACCCCAGGTAAGGAATGCCGATATGAAAAGAAAGATAAAAACCCAAACCAACCCCAATAATGCTCAATAAAATATGAAATATCATAGCAAAACGGCGGTGTATTTTGGTGCCTACAAGCACTTCGCGCGGTCGATTGAGCAAGTCGGTATGGGTATCGAAATAGTCGTTGATCACATAACCAGCGGCAGTAATGCAAACAGTTGATAAAACAAGCAGGAAAAAATGAAAGGAGTCCAGTTGCAGAGTGAACCCATTGACCTCAAGCATAGGCTCTAAGATACCCCATCGCATCAGATACTGGGTTAACACAACAATGATAAGATTGGGGTAACGAACCAATTTTAAATAAGCATACATAGCATTATACTTGCTTACTGTCTTATTAATATTTACATTAAAAAGCATCAAATATCAAACTTCAAATCCCAAATACCTGCCCCCGACGGCAGGCGGGGAATAACAAAACTCAATGATCAAAATTTCAAACACATATATTACCATCTGATTTTAATGATTGGTAATTAGTTGTTATCCGTCAAAAGCCGGTCAAGTTTTGGGGCATGTTATTTGTTATTTTATTTCCTGCATGATCGTCTAATTTATAGACAAACTCTATTTACATCCACTTTCCCTGCGATCTGAGCACCTGCTCAATGACATCGCGCACACATCCTTCTCCTCCCTTAAAACTGGAAATATAGCTGGCGACCGACTTAATCTCTTCTGCTGCGTCGGAAGGACAAGTAGGCACACCGCATTTTCTCATCAGATCGTAATCCGGAAGGTCATCGCCCATAAACATTATAGAATCCGGATCAATGTTGTACTTAAAATAAAAGTCTTCCAGAGCTTCCATTTTATCTGTAATGTTTAAATATATATCCGTTATCCCCAGGTCAATGAATCGCTTTCTGACCATCTCGGAATCTCCGCCTGAAATGATGGCAATGATATAGCCTTGTTGTACAGCATATTTAACAGCGAAACCATCTTTTATATTAAAACCCCTGATAAATTTATTTTGCTCCATCATATAAATCTTCCCGTCTGTAAAAACCCCATCCACATCAAATATAAAAGTATTGATTTTGTTCAGATCTTCCTTAAAATTGGTCATTCTCTTGCCCTTTTGACTGATAAAAATCCATGATTGCATCGCTCACAAATCTATATAAATTTTGCAATTTCCTGGAATGTGAGAGCAGCTCCAGATGTTTCTCGATGGTTTCTCTGTCTCCCCTTACCGCCGGTCCTGTCTGTGATTTATAGGGAGAATGAATGAGCGCTTTTTCCACCGTTTCTCTGATCAGGGGTTTCAGCACATTGAAAGGTATTTCATGATGTTGAAGAATGTTTTCAGCAGAAGCAAACATAAAATTGGTGAAGTTACAGGCAAAAACCGCAGCAACATGAAGATACAGCCGCTGCATGGAGTCTATATGATATACGTTGTTTGACAACTCCTCTGCAAGTTCTCCCAGAATATTCAGATTCTTATCGGTATTGGCTTCAATACAGAGGGGTATATCCGAAAAATCGGAAAGCCAATCTTTGGTGAAAGTCTGAAGAGGATAAAACACACCGTAATCATTGGTAAAATCACTGAGCAAATCCATGGAAACACTTCCTGCTGTATGCACCAGAAAAACATTTTTATGAGGAAACCGATTCAGCACTTCCTCCAGAACATCGTCTTTCACAGTAAGAAAATAAATATCCGCATCTGCAACCACGCGGTTCAGTTGCGTAATGGGTTCGGCTACTGTCTGGTGTGCAAGTTCTTCAGCAGACCCGCTGGTCCGGCTATACACCTGAACAATCTCATGGCCTGACTTCCTGAATGCCATGGCCAGATTGGTGGCGACGTTACCTGCTCCTATAAATACAATTCTCATAATAATAGCACTTTTACAGTTATAAAGAGGAACTAAAATAAGGTAAAAGTTAGTAACTTACCGGCCAATTTTTGCCAAAAAAAGCAAGAATTTGACCGGTAAGCTACTAAAAAACCGAACCCAATATTAATAAAAAATGCGAAAAAAATAACCAAATAAAAATTCTCATCGGCACCCATGATGATTATCCTGTCAAAACCATATTACCTGAATATGAGCGTTGAAAGTTTCTAAAAAGTCTGCCATCTCTTTTTTATACAAAAAAATTCTTTTGAAATTCAAACTTTGCTTTTTTGTGGGCCTTTCTGTGGAACGTAACTCTAAGACTTGGACTTATCCTTAGATTAAAAAAAATTGTTTGCAGCAATAATGGTGAAGTCCGGGTACCCTGATTATAATCTTCCCTGATAAACCGGTTCATTCAGCCGGCCCATAAACAGGATAGCTCCGGTATGGTTGTCTTTGATCAGATAAATGAAAGGATGGTCAGCTTTGAATTCCACTTTTTTCACCAGGGAGGTCTTACTCATCACTGCGCCGGTGGCAGCTGCTGCTTCGGTTCCCTCCTCACTTACTTCAACAAAAGCCTTGTGGGCCACATCACTTATAAAAAGCTCTTTTCTTCCGGTCATACCCGAAAAATCCGCACCTTTGGAAAAGGCACTTTTCATACCCAGGTTGATCAGGGGATCGTTCAGATTGTACTGTGTCTCAGCTTTGAATTTGGGCAACCACACCTCCACCTTTTTTGTAAACAGGGATTCCTGATATTCCTTATAAAGCTTTGCATCCAGCTTTGATTCCAGTTTATCGATGCCGAAAACTTCCTGGGGCAGAAGAATCATCATTGATAAATCCTTACCTGAATAGGGCAACTCGATAACCTGCGCCAGCTCATCTTCATAGTATTCTACCGAAACAGAACGATGCATAAAAGGAATGTGCTTTTTCCTTTTATCGCTTATATAAAATACCTCCGACCGGTTCTTGCTTTTATCAAAGGGATACTCCCACATGCCCTTAAAATATATGGCATTGGCGAGCACCAGTCTCACTGAAGGATCCAGCATGTCCTCTGTTATAAGATCGCTGATCTTATTGTTGGTCTCCTGTTCTACCCATTGATTGATCTTTTTGCGGGCTTCAGGATGGTTGTTGCGGAAATCCACCCGTTCAAGGCCGGCCTGATAATATTTCTTGTTAATGTTCAGAAATTCATCCAAAAAATCAAAGTCCTGCTGACACCAGAGAGAATTGGCCACATTCAGTTGAACCCGCTCCTCATTCAGCGTGTCAAGGTGCTTATTCAACAGATGATAATCCTTTGCCTGAGCTTTTTTATCTTCGGAGAAGCCGAAGACCTGCTGCATTTCCTTTTGGGTATCGCCTTTGGCACCGGTATAGGTCATGGCCAGAGCCGAGGAAATGCTGTAAGGCGAGAAAAATACGTTCTCCCCTTCTTTCTGAACCTTTTCAAAAAGATCGAAGGCGAACCTGTTGTTGCCTTTCACGGTTTCTTCCCCGGCTTGCTGGGCAAATCCTGTAAAGATGGTGCCCGTTAAAAAGGCAAAAAGGATAATGATAATGCTGAACGATTTCATAACAATAAACTTTTCGATGAATTCAAATATAGTCTGATCAAAAATCAAACCAATATTTAAAACGGATGGTTTCGATGAATATTGAATGATAATAATAAAATGAGGCGAGACTAAGGCTGAGGCGAAGGCGAAGAGTAGAAAGGCTACGGTCAGATTGCTAAATGGTTACATTGTCAAATTGTTGATTATAAGCACAAGACTTAGAATATTCTGACAAATTTTGCCAACTGCCCCTTGCCAATTGCCAACTTATTAAAAGGATGCTATGAGGCTGATGCTAAGGTTCATTCAATCATTGTATAAATCTTGCATCTTTAAAATATTCTGTGTATTTTGCATGACCAAATGACCATTCTTTAAACATCTACACCATGCCGGTTAAAAGATTATATTCCTATAGTGATGTCGATATGCTGACTGCTTCTCATGTTATTGCCGAAAATTTCAGGAATAAAATTCACGAGTTGTCAAGTATCATGACTTGCTGGACAGAAGAGGCGGGCAGGCAGCTTATTGAAAGCATCGATTATGGTTTTCAAAACTACCTGGGAATGAACCCCCAGATACCGCGGTATGACGCTTCCCAGGAAGTAAAAAGTATCAGGATTAAAGCCATGAAAGATTTGGCCAATTTGAGAAACTTGATCACCAACCGCTTCAATCACCAAAGTAACAGACTACTGAACACCCTTGGCTACCAAAAATATTTTCAGGTTGCCCGCTCCAAGAATCAGGAAGCATTGATTTTCCTGCTTACCACCTTCAAAGAACAGATGCCGGGAAAGATCGAAAAGAAGCTGGTTAGCAATGGTGTAAATCCGGAGTTGATTGAACGGATCATTTCTTACAGGGATATGCTTTATGATGCCAATATCCGCCAGGAAACACTGAAATTATCTACCCCGGTAATGACAAATGAGCGAATAAATTATTTTAACAAAATATACAGTGAGGTGATCGGGATTTGCAAGATTGCCTATTCTTTTTATTACAATGATCCCTTGACAAGAGAGCTTTTTAGCTTTTCAAGAATCGTAAGAGGTTTACACGCCTCAAGGGGCAAAAAGCCGGAAGATAATGAAGCCGAATCGGACTGAATTGAGAAAGATTCAGCATTAAGCGATTGCCCGGCAGGAGACCTGGAATGCAATTCAACACCCATCTACAAAGATTTAATCCATCCGGATATTGATTGTTTTCGTTTGATTCCCGCATTTCAGTCTTTAATCATGCTTTTCATGCAATTTGCAGGGAAGCTAATAATTTTAGAAGATTGAGTCTAGGTTCTAGAAATGGTGGTCAAGCTTTTAGAAATTGAGGTTTTAATTCTAGAAATGAAGGTTTTAGTTTTAGTAAAGCAAGTTTATATTTTAGAAAAAAAGATTTGGGTTTTAGAAGAAAAGGTTTGACTTTCAGAAGATAAAGTTTTGATTTTAGTAGTGAAGGTCTGGCTGTTTGAAGTAATGGTTTGGATTTTAGAATTGACCGTCTGGCTTTAAGAAATTGGATCAAATATTTTAGAAATAAAAATCAGGCTTTTAGAAACTCTACTCATGAAGTTAGAAATGAAATGATAGGTTTTAGTTATTTGATTTTACCATTTAGAAATCATGTTCAGGCTTTTTTTCCACAAGCTAAGGATTTTGGAACCGCCAATCATATGCCTGGCTGAGAGATCACTGGATTCCCCAGCCCGCTAAGGGGTGTCCTTTCGAGAGGTCAATAGCTTTCTCGACCGGTTTACTGGTTAGTAACCGCT
>JBKGZA010000084.1:0-12929 GCA_046545815.1 Bacteroidales bacterium | reverse complement strand
CATTATCCCCGCTTTAACGGAGACATTCACATTAGTTATAAATCCATGGAAGACAGCTTCAAAACTTATGTGGAGGATGCCAGAGAACTGGCTTACAAACATACCATTAAGGCCGAGGCCATTCAGGAAGAGCGATACACCGATAAAGAACGAAACGTTTACGGTATATTTTATAACTTAGAAGGTAACGTGGCCTCTCCCGTCCAATTCTTCGTAACCGACAGCACAAAACATTTCCTTAGGGGTTCCTTGTATTTCAGGACCGAACCCAATCAGGATTCACTTGCTCCGGTCATCCAATTTGTAAAGAAAGATATAAGACATCTCATTGAAACCCTTGAATGGAAAAATTAGGGAAAGATATGGGTATGGTAATTGACAAACAAATCAACGCAGATTGTAAATTAGGTGTTTGGCAAATAACGGAAGGCTACAGTGAACTCTTTTCCTGGATTGATCTCGATCCAAAAGATTATGAAACTTTACTGGCTTTCAAAAACCAAAAAAGAAAACTGGAATGGCTAAGCGTCAGGGTTTTATTGAATACTTTAACAAACAAGCAAAACAAAATTCTCTACAACGGAAACAACAGGCCCTATCTATCTGACAAATCCTATAACATAAGCATATCCCATTCCGACCGCTATGCCACCGTGCTCATATGCAGGAAAAAACACGTGGGCATAGATATAGAAAAAATGAACCCCAAGATTGGCTATATAGCCTCTAAATTTTTAAAGAACGAAGAGTTAAGACACATTGACCGGTCACTGGAAATCTATCATCTATATTTACATTGGTGTGCAAAGGAAGCACTTTATAAATTGTACGACAGAAAAAAAATGAGTCTGAAACAAAACATTTCCATCGAACCATTTGTTCCAAATTACAGAGGTACGTTATTTGGCAGGGTACATTATGAGGAAATACATGAACGGTTGGAATTGAATTACTTTTGTGTAGATAATTATTCAGTGGTGTGGGGTCGTAAATAATGACCAAACGATGATTTACGATAAAATTACCGAGAATTACGGAAAGCAGAAACTTTTCTCATTACACATTGATCCGGAGAAACACCATCAAAAAAGTCTTGAACACCTTATTAATCTGGCCAATGCATCTGAAGTGGACTTTATACTGACCGGCGGAAGCCTTTTAAGCGATACACTTGATCATACGATAAAAATTATCAGGGATTTAACAGACATTCCTGTTATATTATTTCCGGGCAATTTAATGCAGGTATCGAAATATGCCGACGGGATACTTTTCCTGTCACTCATATCCGGAAGAAACCCCGAATTGTTAATAGGAAATCATGTTTTAGCGGCAAACATGTTAAAAAAAAGCGGGATTGAGGTCATTCCCACTGGCTATATACTGATTAACGGAGGCAATGTGTCATCTGTTGAATATATCAGCAACACCAAGCCCATTCCAGGAAACAAACCTGACATAATTGCTTCTACGGCTATAGCAGGTGAATTATTGGGTCACCGCTTAATATATCTTGAATCCGGAAGTGGTGCCAATCAGTCGGTTTATTCGAAAGCCATAAAACATGTTAAAAAACATATCAATACCCCCTTGCTGGTAGGAGGTGGCCTGAAAACCCCTGAGGAAGTTGAAAGGGTATGCCATGCAGGTGCCGATATGGTAGTAGTCGGCAACGCCATTGAAGATTCTCCCGATAACCTTAAATCCATGTCCTCAGTAATTAAAGAAAAACTGTAAGAAAGCCTTTATAAACAATTTACATATAAAAATAATATCGGTTTAAACTTTTCCGTTAAATGATTATCTAAGAAGGTTGGAATGTAAAACAATTTAAAAAACTACTTCTTAATAATGAGCGCTTCATACTGGGACGAAAAATGGGCACCTGTATATTTTGAAGGTATCTCTGCGGACGAAAAATACGAAATATCCAATTACGGAAGGATCAAGAGCTACAAAGTAAAGAAAAAAGAAGGCAACATCATCAATGGTGCTTCTCTGAAAGGTTACAAAGTATTAAACATCAAACTGGACAGCGGTAAGAGAACTACAAAGTACGTTCACAAGCTGGTTGCAGAAAATTTCCTTGAAAAAGACAGTCCGTTGCAACAGCATGTTATACATCTTGATTTTGACAAACAAAACAATTATTACAAGAATCTGAAATGGGTGACCAAAGAAACCATGTTTGAACACCAGAAGATCAATCCCAATTATAAAAGAGGCACCATCAATTATTCCAAATTAACTGAAACCGATGTCATCCGGTTGAAGAAGAAACTAAAACGGGGTAAAAACAAACTCTATAAACTGGCCAAAGAATTTGGCATCACCCATACACAATTGAACAGGATCCGGTCAGGTGAAAATTGGGGCCATATTAAGGTAGATTAAATCCGATATTCGATAGTTTTTTTACCCTCCGTTTTCCAACCCCGGTCATAAATGCCTGCCAAAAGGTAAGCCATGTCCCTCTATTATATTGTGTGGAGCGTATTTATCAACCAAAAAAATCCCCTCCTTGTTTAAA
Organism: Bacteroidales bacterium; assembly: GCA_046545815.1. Lineage (GTDB taxonomy): Bacteria > Bacteroidota > Bacteroidia > Bacteroidales > UBA12077 > JAGXLC01. Next base: position 10,399 of record JBKGZA010000084.1, on the reverse strand, counting down.
TGAGGGGATTTTTGATGTATATGGTGGAATGGATTTACATCATTCCGGGCATTCCTCCGCCCATTCCACCGGCTCCTGCACCGGCGCCCTGGCCTTCGTCTTCATCTTCTTCTTCAACCAGTACGCATTCTGTAGTAAGGAACATACCGGCAATGGAAGCGGCATTTTCAATTGCAATTCTTGCTACTTTAGTAGGATCTATGACACCAGCAGCAAAGAGATTTTCATACTTACCGTCTCTGGCGTTAAACCCATAATCACCATCTCTCTGTAGCACTTCATTGATGGCAATTGAACCTTCTACGCCGGCATTTTCGGCTATTCGGCGGAGCGGCTCTTCTATGGCTTTCTTAACGATTGCAACACCTGTTGTTTCATCCTCATTGGCACCCTTATAATTTTCAAGGGCTTTAATTGCCCTAACATAAGCAACACCACCGCCGGGTACAATACCTTCTTCTACTGCTGCTCTTGTAGCATGGAGTGCGTCTTCAGCCCTGTCTTTCTTCTCTTTCATTTCAACTTCACTGGCCGCTCCAATATAAAGCACTGCAACGCCACCTGCTAACTTGGCAAGACGTTCCTGAAGTTTTTCTTTGTCATAATCAGAGGTGGTGTTCTCAATCTGTTTCTTGAGCTGATTGACTCTGGACTGAATGTTCTTGGTATCGCCATTACCGTTAACAACAGTGGTATTTTCCTTGTCAATGGTAATTTTTTCTGCAGAACCAAGCATGTCAATAGTAGCATTCTCCAGTGTCAATCCCTTATCTTCTGTAATGACTGTTCCGCCTGTCAAAATGGCAATGTCTTCAAGCATTTCTTTCCTTCGGTCGCCGAAACCAGGAGCCTTAACAGCGGCGACTTTCAGTGAACCTCTCATCTTGTTGACCACAAGTGTAGCCAGGGCTTCACCCTCTATATCTTCACCAACGATCAGCAATGGCTTGCCACTTTGTGCAGTTGATTCAAGAATTGGCATCAAATCCTTCATTACAGATATCTTCTTATCGGTAATGAGGATATAAGGATTATCCAGAATAGCCTGCATCTTTTCGCTGTCGGTAATGAAGTAAGGTGAAATGTAACCACGGTCAAACTGCATTCCTTCAACAACATCCACGTAAGTTTCTGTGCCCTTGGCTTCTTCAACGGTGATTACACCTTCAACACCTGCCTTTGACATGGCATATGAAAGCATAACGCCCAGCTCCTTATCGTTATTGGCAGATATAGAGCCAACCTGAGCGATCTCATCCTGATCAATGACCTCATTTAAAATCTTTTCTCTCTCTTCATAGCTCAACTCTTTCTTTTCTTTTCCCTCTTCAGGCTTTTCAAATAATTCCTGAGCCTTTTCAATAATGGTATTGGTCTGAATGCTCTTCTTCTGCTCATTCAAGCTTTTAACCACCTCTTTAACTGCCCTGTCAATGCCTCTCTTCAGGTCCATCGGATTGGCACCTGCTGTAACGTTCTTCATTCCAACGGTAGCCATAGATTCTGCCAGCAACGTTGCTGTGGTGGTACCGTCTCCTGCATCGTCAGCAGTTTTTGAGGCCACTTCCTTGACCATCTGAGCACCTACATTTTCATACTTGTCTGAGAACTCCAACTCTTTGGCTACGGTTACTCCGTCCTTAGTAATCTGAGGAGCACCAAACTTCTTTTCGATTACCACATTGCGCCCTTTGGGACCAAGGGTAACTCTTAACGCACTTGCAAGTTTATCAATGCCTCTTTTCAGAGAATCTCTTGCTTCAATATCAAATCTTAGATCTTTTGCCATTTTTCACCGATTTTTTTGTTATGATTATTAATAATTAAATGAATTACTCTTCGATTAATAAAATATCGTCTTCACGCATGATCAAATAATCGTTGCCGTCAATGGTCACTTCTGTTCCTGCATATTTACCATAAACTACCGTATCACCTTCTTTTACGGTCATGGGCTCATCCTTTTTACCATCACCAACAGCTGCTACTTTGCCTTTTTGTGGCTTTTCCTTGGCTGAATCCGGGATAATGATACCACTGGAAGTCTTTTCTTCTGCCTCCATCGGCTCGATTAATACTCTGTCTTTTAACGGTTTTTGCTTCATTGGTTTCTCGATTTGAGGGTTATACTTTCAAAATTCGTTTTCCATTTCAGCATATTTTATGCCAAAGAAAACAACTTCACTGATCCTGCTTATAAAAACCTGAAAAAATAAATTGATAGGTAGGCAATTATGCGAAACACGGGATGTTTTTTCTGTGGAACTATCCTGACAGGGATCACAAAAAAATAAAAAGGTGTCAGCTACAATTATGACAAGCTGACACCCCCTCTATTAATTTAAATACAGAAACCTTATTCTTCCGGATTAAGTGGATCCTGATCTTGAGAGCCTTGATCTGGCAGTTGTTGCGGCTGCTGTGGCTGCTGTTGAGAACCCTCCTGTCCTTCAGGAGTTGATGTTGGGAAGGAAGGCATTTCTGAGGGATCAACAGCATTATCAATCTGCTCCTGAATCCTGGAACTTTCTTCAGTTGTTCCCCTTGGAATGGACATGCTGGCCAGCAAACTCAGCACCAGCAAACTCACTGCCAGGGTCCAGGTTGCTTTTTCCAAAAAATCTGCTGTTTTTCTGACTCCCATTACCTGGTTCGATCCGGCAAAATTGGAGGCAAGTCCCCCGCCCTTGGAATTCTGAACCAATACAATCAGCACCATCAAAATACTGACAATAATGATTAATACCGACACCAATAGATACATATTCTTTTATTTTTGTTGTTCGTTAATACTATTCCTTAATTTCTCAATTTGTTCTGCAAAGTAATCACTTTTTTCGGGATATTTCAAACTTAATTTTTCATAAGCGCCAATCGCTTTATGGTAATATCCTTGTTTAATATATATATTCACCAGTTTTTCTGACAACATTTCTTCGTTCTCCCTTATACTCGGGACAGAAATATCTTTTTTATCAGAGTTTTCGGGAGGATGAACGCTTCTAGGCTCCGGTGACCCTTTGAGGAATTGCTCAATCAGGTCATCATTTTCTTCTTTATCCTGAATGGCTCTCCGGTAATCTTCTCCTGAAAAATATTCTCCCGATAAATTTCGGTCATCCGGCTTATCCCGAGACCTTTTGTTCTTTCTTTTTGCATTGCTGTCGAGCTCAAAGCTGTCTGTTTCCCCTGAGGCTTCCCCTTCTGCTTCCTCCTCTTTTTCTTCCCGTTTTTCGTTTTCATATTGCTCCTTAAATCGCTGCGAAATCTTCTTTTCTACCTGAGATGCCTTATCCAGAATGAAAAAATCGTTGCTGTCGTCTGCCAACTCCTCTTTTTTCTCGTTGTCCCCTTTTTGTACCGAAAGGGTATCTGCAATTCTCTGTTTCAAATAAGCCGTTGAAAAATCCTTTTCCTTCCCTGTCTTTTCCTTTTTTTTGCTTTCTTCTTCTTTTCCCTGATCCTCGCCAGACCTGGCTCCATCGCTCTTTTTAGAAGCAGTTTCTTTTTCGGAACCATCTGCCGTAATACCGGGCTGGCCATTTGCCATATTTTCTTCTGAAGATTCCTCTACTGATGACAAATCATTGATCAGCCTGTAAAATTTTTCTCTTTTATTGATATAAACGGCAGATTGTTTTAAAAATTCTTTGAACCTGGGATCATTTATATTTTTCATATTCAACAGTAAAAGCTGATGTGCAGTCTGAAAATAGGGATATTTGTTCACCAATGCCCTTAATTCAGAAAAGCTGTATTCATTTAGTTGACGGGGATTTTCAATATACTTTATGAGATCTTCTTTATTCATAGTAATTTACCAATTCACAACAGCCTTTTGAAATATATCATCAACCAGTTTTTCTGTAATCGATTCTACAAGCTGATTTTCAACACTCGACAAACTCTTGGAGGACTCAAAATCCTCATATTGCGAAAAGTTTGATTCATAACTGTTTTCAGGATGCTTTTCATTGTTAAACTGGACACTAACAGTTATCGTGAGACGGGTCATCTGGGCGGTTTCCTCTCCTCCAACCGAAACAGGACGGGTTTCATAATCTGTTATTTCACCGCTAAAGTTAAGATCACCCTGATCATTGGTAATTGTCAGCTGTGTTTGTGACTGAAATTTATCCTTCAGTTCATTGGTGAAATACTGGTCCAGATTGGCGGGCCCACTGGATGCACGACTCGAAAAATCCTCAACACTGATGGTATTTACATCGGGTTCAATGTTTGCCCCTCCCATGGAATATTGTACGGTACACTTTGCCAGCAGCAACAATCCAAAAAGCAGCAATATATATATATAATTGCATTTACCCATATCTCTCTTCTCTGTTTAATCCAGATTATATTCTTTTATCTTCCTGTATAACGTTCTCTCCGATATGCCAAGATCCTGAGCAGCATACTTCCTCTTTCCCTCATGTTTGTCCAGCGCTTTTCTGATCAGTTCAATCTCCTTATCCTGCAGAGAAAGTGATTCCTCTATATATTCCTCAGTATCTTCAATCGGAGGATTTTCCTCTTTCCGGGAGGAAGGCTGTGGTCTCTCGGCCTCTGCCGCTTCAATATATTCTCCGGTACTTTCATGAAGCGTTTCCATCAATTGCTTGTTGTCCTTTTGTATCCTGTCCACATCCGCCCCTTTGTCAATAATCTCATGAACCAGCTTTTTCAGGTTATTGATGTCATTTTTCATATCAAACAGGATATTGTAAAGTATCTCCCTTTCAGAGGAAAAACTTTTCTCATCCGACTTCTTATAAAGGGCAGGGAGTTTTTCAAGGTTATAGTCGGGCAGATATTTCCTTAACGTTTCTGCATCCACCTCCCTTTTTTGCTCTATGATGGAAAGCTGCTCGGTAATATTTTTCAACTGACGCACATTACCAGGCCATCTGTAATTGAGGAACATCTCCTTGGCCTCATCGGTAAGTTTAATTGGAGGCATGCGGTAATGTTCCGCAAAATCAGTGGCAAACTTCTGAAAGAGAAGCAATATATCCTCTCCTCTCTCACGCAGTGGAGGAATCTTAATAGGCACCGTATTTAAACGGTAATACAAATCTTCCCTGAAGCGGTTTTCTTGTATGGCTTTGACAAGATCCTCATTGGAAGCAGTAATAACCCTTACATCGGTTTTTAAAACCATGGAGGAACCCACCTTAAAAAATTCACCGGTCTCCAGAACCCTAAGAAGCCTGACCTGTGTAAATAATGGCAACTCGGCTACCTCGTCCAGAAAAATGGTGCCATGGTTGGCCACTTCAAAATAGCCTTTACGGCTTTCATAGGCCCCTGTAAAGGAACCCTTTTCATGCCCAAACAATTCGCTGTCTATTGTACCTTCAGGAATTGCACCGCAATTAACGGGTATATATTTACCATGTTTTCGGGAACTGAATTGATGTATAATCTGGGGAAACACCTCTTTACCCGTACCGCTTTCACCGGTAATCAATACCGATAAATCCGTAGGTGCAACCTGCTTTGCCGTCTCAATGGCCCTGTTTAACTGAGGGCTGTTGCCAATAATCCCAAAACGCTGTTTAATTGATTTAATATCCATTCCCGCTTTGATTTTTTCTGTTTCCTAAAGTGCTTCATTGAAAAAACTATGACAAAATTACAATATTATTTGTTTTTTTCTTAATTTTAACCTCCTTTTGTCTAATGAATTATACAAACCTATATTTCACTGTCATTAAGTCATAAATCTTTTGAAAGGATACATTAAACACAGCATATAATGAATTTTATTGGCATAATACCCGCAAGATATGAATCCACCCGCTTCCCCGGAAAACCTCTGGCCATGATCAGGGGAAAAACTATGATACAGCGGGTATACGAACAAACCATACAGGCATTACCTGAGGTCTATGTGGCTACCGATGATAAAAGAATTGAACAAACAGTTAAAGATTTCAACGGTAACGTGGTGATGACCTCTCCACAGCACAGAAGTGGTACAGACAGAATAAGAGAAGCCAGCGAAAAAATAAGCTGGGATAAGGAAAACCGGTATAATGTGATTGTCAATATCCAGGGAGATGAACCTTTTATTCAGCCCGAACAGATACAGGAACTTATTCAATGCTTTGATGAAGAACATTCCGAGATAGCCACGCTGATCAAACCGGTCCAAAACAGCGAGGAATTATTCAATCCCAATCTCCCCAAGGTCATTACAAACAAATTCGATTTCGCCATTTATTTCAGCAGAAGTACCATACCCTATATCCGGAATAAAGATACCTCCGAATGGTTGAACAGCTATCCCTTTCATAAACATATCGGCATATATGCCTACAGAAAGCCAATATTGGATGAAATAACCTCCCTCAGTCCTTCTTTGCTGGAAATTGCGGAATCATTAGAACAAAACCGCTGGATAGAAAACGGCTACAGAATCAAAACAGCCATCACCAAACATGAAAATTACCCAGTAGATACTCCGGAGGATCTTAAAAATATAGTCAATCAATTGTTCCCGGAGTAATTCACAGGATTTCTGGTTTTAGAGAGCATTCACTTTAAATAGAGTCTAAATAGTGCCTATAATCAGGATATAACCCTTATGCCGTACATTAACTCTCAGAAAATGTTATTCAAAAAAACTGTATGAACTCAACGAGCTACCCCAGGGCTGTTCTGACTTTATTTCTAATATCCTGAATATTGAAAGGTTTGGTAAGATAGTCATAAGCCCCTTTGTCAATCGCTTTTTGAATACTTTTATTGTCAGACTTTGCAGAAACAACGATAACCGGAATCTCTTCGATATCTGACTCATTGAGTTTTTCAAGAAAGTCGAAACCATCAAACTCAGGCATCATAATATCCAGAAGAATCAACTTCACAGCTTTATCCTCTTTCAGAGCCTCCAGCGCATTCCTGCCTCCATCAGAAACAATCACATCAAAACCTTCCTCCTCCAGAATGGTTCTAAGCAAGAGCAAATGGGTGGGCATGTCATCAATAATCAATATTTTGGTTTTTTCTGACATCTTTCTAAGTTTTATCTTTGCTAAATTAATAATCTTTATGAGCAAAACATAGCGTAAAATCACCTTATTTTTATCACAAGCCGAAAAAATCTCCGGATATTTTCATAGTGTTCAGAATGATATGAAGTTCGGAAAACTTACTGTATATCCCCTGAAAAATGATTCAACTGAGAAAAACGCTTTTTACCTTTCAGAAAATATTGAAATACGATACTTCCCTTAAACACCTGATCAGGAAAACCGCTTTCCGGAGGTGGGTTGCTTTTTCGTTTTTTGTCCACACTTTTCAGTGAACTGAAAAATTCGCGATGGGCTTTGAAAACAGCTTTAAAATTCCGTGGTCTGCCCAGTATTAAAAAGACAAAAGCAGACATCCAGTCCATCAATATTCTTACAGACAAAACAGGAAACAGTTTCTTACCCGGTAGATTTTTATAAAGGAGAAACAGGTTATTTCTGTAATTGAGCAACAATTTAAAGGGATTTTCACTGGGCAGCGTACCTCCTCCCACATGATATACTAAAGACTGGGGAACATATCTGATGTTATATCCCAGTTTCTTAAGGCGCCAGCACAGATCAATCTCCTCCATGTGGGCAAAAAAATCATCATCAAAACCTCCCAGCCGATGAAACAAACCGGCACGAATAAACATACAGGCTCCCGTAGCCCAGAAAATATCCGAAGGTTCATCATACTGGCCTTCATCTTTCTCTACGACATCCATAATACGTCCCCGGCAAAAAGGATAGCCGTACTTATCAATAAATCCGCCGGCTGCCCCGGCATACTCAAAGCAATCTCTTCTGTAGTAAGATTTCACCTTAGGCATACAGGCCGCAACGTTTTCATCTTCCTCCAGACACTTTTTCAAAGGGGTCAGCCAGTTTTGTGTAACCTCAATATCAGAATTCAAAATCACATAATACCTGGCCTCAATTTGGGCGAGCGCTTTATTATAGCCTCCCGTAAATCCATAATTCCGGTCAAACAGAATGGTCCGTAAATTCGGGTAATTGTCCCTGAGGAATTCGGCGGAACCATCAGTAGATCCGTTATCGGCTACGATGACTTCTGCTGATTCATTACGGGAATAAGTAATGATGGAATCAAGAAAGGTTTCCAGTTGCCGCTTCGTATTCCAGTTAAGTATCACAATGGCTATTTCGGGCATATCAGAAAAGAAATTTTATGTTTAACAGATGTGCTTTTACCGGTTGCTGAAACATCATGATGATCGCGGCCCAAAAAACCCGGCAATTCATCGGGATTTCCTTCGGGTATGGCCCGTCTGAAACCTTCTTTTGTCATAGTCCCGGCATTTGATGGTACATTTTAAAAGGTAAAATTAACATATTCCATCGGGTTTAAGTAAGATATTTGTCATCTTATCTTTTTATAAATAATGAAAACGTGTTAATTTTGAGGTTTAAATTTAAAAACCAAAAACAAATGAAATTGAAGAAATCCTGGATCATTATCGGCATTATCGTCATCTTTGGATTGATCGTATATTCTTCGTTTAAGAATTCCTATAACAGGATGGTTCAGATGGAACAATCTGTCGAAGAACAATGGTCGCAGGTCGAGACCCAGTACCAGAGAAGAGCCGATCTGGTACCCAACCTGGTCAGTACTGTAAAGGGATATGCGGAACATGAACAGGAAACATTTCAGAAAGTAACAGAAGCCAGGTCCCAGGCCGCATCAACAGAAGTCAATGCCAATAACCTTTCGCCCGAACAGCTTCAGCAGTTTCAGCAGGCTCAGGGAGCGCTGAGCTCTGCTCTGTCCCGCCTGATGGTTGTCGTTGAGCGCTATCCCGAGCTAAAAGCCAGTCAAAATTTCCAGGATCTGCAGGCTCAGCTGGAAGGGACGGAGAACCGCATCAGTGTGGCCAGAAGAAGGTTTAATCAGGCCGTACAGCAATACAACACCTATGTCAAACAATTTCCGCAGACCTTTTACGCCAATCTGTTCGGCTTTGAAGAAAAAGCTTACTTCGAATCACAGGAAGGTGCAGAACAGGCACCCGATGTCGAGTTTTAATCATTCATAAAATGCAAACAAAACCGTTAAAAGATGAAACCATCCAAATTCTTTACTGAAGAACAAAAAAAGCTCATCACAGATGCCATAGAGGAAGCGGAACTGAATACCTCCGGCGAGATCCGGCTTCACGTGGAAAAAAGCTGTAAAATTGATGTACTTGACCGTGCTGCCTATATATTCAAGAAACTTAAAATGCATAAAACCGAAAAACGCAACGGGGTGCTCTTTTACCTGGCCCTCAACAACCGGAAACTTGCCATACTGGGAGATGCCGGGATAAATGCAGTCACCCCCGATAATTTCTGGGATGAGATACGCGACACCACCCTAAGCTACTTTAAGGAAGGCAAGTACGCAGAAGGGCTTGCCAGGGGCATCCGCATGGCCGGGCAGGCGCTCAAGGAATATTTTCCTTATCAGAAAGATGATGTCAATGAATTGTCAAATGAAATTTCCTTTGGAAAGGATAAAGAGGATTAAGAAATGCAAATATTGAAAACACAATTGTTCAAATACATACTTACCGGGTTGCTTATTTTTTCCACCGGTCAGCTATTTTCACAGCAGGAAGAATTTCCCCAGCGTCCGCAGCCGCCTAAGATGGTCAATGACTTTGCCGGTTTTTTGGATCAGACAGATGTGCAAAAACTGGAGCAGAAACTGGTGCAGTTCAACCGGGAAACCTCAACCCAGATTGCCATTGTTACACTGGACGACATCCATGGTTACGATATATCGGACTATGCGGTCAGGCTGGCGGAAAAGTGGGGTATCGGACAAAAAGGCAAGGACAATGGTATATTGATACTAATCAACCCAACCAACAACAAAATCTTCATAGCCACCGGATATGGACTGGAAGGAGTCGTTCCCGATGCCACTGCCAACCGGATAATAGATGAAGAGATCACGCCCAGTTTTAAACAAGGCAATTTTTACCAGGGTTTGGACAGGGCTACGGATGTTTTGATCAACCTGACCCAGGAAGAATACACCGCTCAGGATTACAGGGAAAAGACAGGCGGCGGGAAGGAATCCAAAGCGCCCTATCCCATTGGTATATTGTTTCTGCTGGTGATCGTATTTTCGGTAATCGGCCGGATAAGAAGGGCCCGGCATTATAACATGCACCGCGGTTCCGCTGGCAGTGGTCTGCCATTCCTGGCAGCGATGTTGATGATGGGTTCAGCTTCAGGCCGGCAACGAGGATCATTCAGTAGTTTCAGCTCCGGGACCGGTAGCTTCGGTGGCGGAGGTGGCGGCTTCGGCGGCTTCGGCGGTGGCAGCTTTGGCGGCGGCGGAGCCGGCGGGGGATGGTAATGGGTTG
>JBKGZA010000083.1:0-12966 GCA_046545815.1 Bacteroidales bacterium | reverse complement strand
TTTACCTGTATTCGTCAATAATAAATTTTGTAATCAAGACCGCTGCAGAAATCCCTCCTCCTATAATTACTCCGGCATTTGAGCGGGAGAAATAGCCTTCCTCGCTCTTGTAGCCATTCAGGAATACAAATGTGGAAGTAGCAAGCAATAAACCACCCGATACATAAAGCATGGTAAGATCGCTTTGATCAAAGGAACCGGGAAATTGAAAACCATTTTGTTTGCTATCCAGCCGGAGCATGCGATGTTTAAGTTGTTGATAATTAGCAGGCAATGATTTTGCAGTGATTTGGTTTTCATGACCGTGGCTTGAATTTTCGGGAAAATTGCTTTGCTCTCCCATACAGATAGTTGCCAGAAAAAGAAGCAGCGTAATGGCCAAAATGTATCGACTCATTTATATAACCTGGATTTTAAATTATTTTGCAAAGATAATGAATCATAGACGGGTTTGGAAAGTATTTTTGACGAACGTAAAAAAATCATAGATGGAAATACACCATAATCTATACAAAAAATAGATCAGGGATAAATGAGTTTGTTTTGATTGTTCGTTTGTTTAAGGCCCCATTTGAGCTATTCCAAATAAAATCCAGAGAATTTTTATCCCTGATGATTAGTAAAACAGATATTTTTGATTAATTTCGTTGTATAAATGTGATCTTCCATTTATATAAAATGCATTGTTTCAGACGAGTTTCGGATCACAAGGCAATCATCCCGATAGGAAGTATTTGATAAATCAAAGTTAAAGAGGGAAAAATGCTCAAAGATAAAGCCACTCAATACACCAATAAACGTTCAAAGGAATCTATCGACTGGCAGGGTAGAAAAATTCTTATTGTGGAGGATGATCCTTTGAGCATGCGGTTTCTTTATACCATCCTGAAAGAAACGGGAGCAGATTTGCTGGTGGCAAATAATGGTCAGGAAGCTTTGGATACGGTCAGCAACCATGATCGCCTTGATTTGATATTGATGGATATTCAATTGCCCTTTATGAATGGACATGAAGTCACCTTAAAGATAAGGGAATTTGACAGCAACATTCCCATAATTGCCCAAACAGCCCATGCAATGTCGGAAGACAGGGAACGCTGCATTCAAAGCGGATGTACAGATTATATTACAAAGCCCATTGATATAGAACTTCTTTTTGATAAGATATGCAAATACATTCAGAAATAAATGAACCGAAACCTCGGAGCGGAGGCTGAATAGGCTTTCTTTTTTTTGTTATTGTGATCCTCGCCGGAGTTTCCTGCGAACAGGCAAGAAATACCTCATATCTTTTGAAATCCCCGGAGGGAAGGTGGAAGAATATCCATTACTTAACGGCATTTTAGAGAATTTTTAGTATTTAAGCTGTTCCATCCAGATGAAGTGTTGTTTCAGTTCAGCGATCACCAGAGGTTTCTCTTTAAAAATGCCATACATTGCTGAGCCGCTTCCCGAAAGAGAAGTGAATACAGCCCCCATTTCCTTCATTCTCTGTTTTATCTTATCCAATAGCGGATATTCCTTCAGGAGGTTGTTTTCAAAATCATTCGTTACCTCTTCCTGCCAGTTTTCAACCGGTTGGTTCAGTACAATCTCCTTTAGTGATTTCTGTCTTTCACGTGGTTTGATGTTCATATAAGCTGTTTGGGTGTCTATTTGAATCTCGGGTATTACTAACAAGAGATAAAATCCTTTTATCGACAGATGAATGGGAGTGGTTTCATTTCCTTTTTCCCGGGCAAGAGAGGGTGTGTTATCAATGAAGAAAGGACAGTCGCTGCCAAGCTGTTCTGCCATATCTTTCAGTTTATGGGTGGTGAGATTTAATTGAAACAAATGATTCAGTGCTTTCAGGGTGAAAGAGGCATCGGATGAGCCACCACCCAATCCGGAACCGTAAGGTATGATCTTATGAAGATGAAAATTGATTTCCGGAACGGGATGGTGCTGTTGAAGCAGTTTGGAAGCTTTGTAGCACAGATTCTCTTCTAACGGCCCGGGAATATGGATCCCTGTATTGTTGAATGTCATGGGATTATCTTTTCGCTGCTGGATTTCCAGAATGTCGGTCAGCGATAACGGATAAAAGACGGTTTCCAGGTTATGATATCCATCGCTTCGTTTGTGGGTAATATAAAGCCCTATGTTGATTTTGGCATTTGGAAAAAATATCATACCAAAGTGTATTTAATTGTTTTTTGTTGGGCGATGAATTTTCAACAAGCTGTTAACATCCCCCGTTAATAATCATTTGATAATATAATCGTTCTAAATGCTATAAAATGGATTTTCTATTGTTACCTTTGGTGTCCCAAAAATTTTATGTGCCATGGCTGACAACAAAAATAAAGGTTACAGATCAAATTTCATAGAGGAAGCACTGGATTATGGAAAAAAGCCTCCTCAGGCAGTTGATCTGGAAGAGGCCGTACTCGGGGGGATCATGTTGGAGAAAGATGCGATTGTTTCGGTTATGGATATACTGGCGCCCGAGAGTTTCTATAAGGAGGCACATCAGAAAATTTACCGGGCCATACTTGATCTCTCTCAGAATATGCAGCCCATTGACATATTAACCGTTACCGAGGAGTTAAGAAAACGGGATGAGCTGGAAGAAGTGGGTGGGCCTGTGTATATTACCCAACTTACCAGCAAAGTAGCTACTGCTGCCCATATTGAATACCATGCCCGCATCATCGCCCAGAAATATATCCAACGGGAGCTAATACGGGTGGCCAGTGAAATTCAGTCGAAGGCTTACGACGATTCGGTGGATGTGAATGATCTGATCGATTTTTCGGAATCACAGCTTTTTCAGGTTACCGAGTCGAACATCAAAAAGGAGACTTCTAAGCTTAATGTGCTGATACAACAGGCAATTGATCAGATTGAGGAGGCTTCTAAAAAAGAAGACGGTTTGAGTGGAGTGCCTTCCGGGTTTACCAAACTGGACCGGGTGACTTCAGGGTGGCAGAATTCTGATCTGGCCATTGTAGCGGCCAGGCCGTCCATGGGTAAAACGGCCTTTACACTGACCATGGCCAGGAATATGGCAGTAGAGCACAACAGGTCCGTCGGGATATTTTCTTTGGAGATGAGTTCCCTCCAGTTGGTCAATCGTTTAATCATCAGCGAAACGGAGTTGTCATCCGAAAAGATCCGCAACGGCAACCTCACCCATAAGGAATGGGATCAGCTGGAATATAAGATCAAGAATCTGGTGAATGCACCGATATATATTGATGATACACCGGCCATCTCTATTTTTGAGCTTCGTTCTAAATGTCGGCGTTTGAAGGATCAGTATAATGTAGAGGCAGTTTTTGTGGATTATCTGCAATTGATGAGCGGACCATCCGATCAGCGGGGCAACCGGGAACAGGAAGTCAGTGTGATATCCCGTTCACTGAAAGGAATTGCCAAAGAGCTGAATATTCCTATAATAGCATTATCCCAGCTTAACCGGTCAGTGGAATTGCGGTCAGGGGAAAAACGGCCCCAGCTTTCTGATTTGCGTGAATCCGGGGCCATTGAGCAGGATGCAGATATGGTGCTGTTCATTCATCGGCCGGAAAGATATGGTATCACAGAAGATGCCTACGGGAATTCTTTGATTGGCATAGCCGAAATTATTCTGGCCAAGCACCGGAATGGGGCTCTGGCTGATATACACCTTAAGTTCAGGGAAGAGCTGGCTAAATTTGAAGAATTTAGCGAAGATTCACTTGGCAATATTGATGAGGACAACAACTCAGGTTCCATGATCATTGGCTCGAGAATGAACGAAGAAGATAATGGCCAGGAAAATGAGGATGAATCTTCGGGTTTGAGAAGCAATACCGGCTTTGATGAAGAAGCACCGTTTTAGCGCTTTAGAAAATGGTTTTAAGGGTTTCCAGAGATTTTATTTCAAAAGTGGGTGTTATATGATGTTTTATACTGTGGGGATTGAAGAAAACCTGATCAAGTCCGATTTTTTGCGCTCCTTTGATGTCTCCTTCCAGATCATCCCCAATCATAATGGCTTCCTTTGTTTTTGCACCTGCCTGCTCTAAGGCATAACGGAAAATTTGTTCGTTGGGTTTCTGAACACCGGCTATTTCAGAAGTGATGATCTTTTGAAAATATTTCTGGAGTTTGCTGTTCTCAATCTTTTTAAGCTGAACTTCATGAAAACCGTTGGTGATGATGTAAAGCGAATATTTGTCTTTCAAATAGAATAAAACTTCATGAGCATTGGGGAATAAGTGCGTTTTGCGTGCACTGATGTTCATATAATCTTCTCCAAGCTGCCTGGCCATTTTCAAATCATCTATTCCAAATTCCTTAAGGGTTAGGTGAAATCTCATGTATTTAAGATCTTTCTTGTTGATTTTCCCTTGCCGGAATTTTTCCCATAGCCGTGCATTATGTTTTTTATAGGTTGAATGAAAGGTTTCAAAATCAGGAAAGATGCCGGATAACTGATGCAGAGAGTAGATCTCCTGAAATGCTTCCTTTGCATTGGATTCAAAATCCCAGATGGTTCGATCCAGGTCAAAAAATATATGTTTGTATTTGCGCATTTTTTATAGAGTTATTCATGAAACGCAAATCTACAATTTATTTCTTCAAAGATAACTGACAACCTCTTCGAGCTTCATCCCCCGCGATCCTTTAAGCAGTATGGTAAAATCCTCCAAAGGATTATTTTTCAGCCATTCAATAAAATCCTGTGTATTTCGGAAAGTGTTATGATGTGAGGTAGCGTTTGCACTAAATATTGGACCCACATAACATACAAAAGAAAATGAATGTCTGTTTACAAGTACGATGATGTTCTTGTGTTCTTCATCACTGAATTCTCCAAGCTCAAACATATCTCCAAGAATCAAAGCTTTACGTTTTCTTTGCAGTTTGGAGAAATTATCGATAGCTGCCTTCATGCTGGAAGGATTGGCATTATATGCATCCAGTATGATTTCATTGTTCCCTTTCTGTATTACCTGCGATCTGTTGTTGTCAGGCACATAACTGCCTGTAGCTTCCGATATTTCTTGTGCCGGCACATTGAAATATTCACCTACACATATTCCTGCAAGCAGGTTTTCAAAATTATAGCTTCCGATCAGCTTTGAGTGAATAAGCGGCAAACCTTTCACGCGGAGTGTAATATAAGGATTTGAGCTTATAAGTTTACCGCTGCAGTATGCTTCTTCCGAAGTTCCGTAGTCAATTTTCCTGCATGTTTTGTCTTTCAATAGACCCGTTAGTAGTTTATTGTCCGAATTATAAAACAAAGTCCCGTTTTTTGAGTCAATGTATTCGTATAATTCATTTTTTGTTTTGATCACTCCTTCGAATGATCCGAAGCCTTCCAGATGGGCTTTTCCAATGTTTGTAATCATTCCAAATTGAGGTTCAGCCAATTTGCAAAGAAATCGGATTTCTCCCGGATGGTTGGCTCCCATTTCAATGACTGCAATTTGGTGATCGGCATTCATCCGGAGTAGTGTATAGGGAACGCCAATGTGGTTGTTGTAATTTCTTGCCGTGGCTATGGTATGATATCTTTTTTTCAGTATCTGATTTATGAGCTCTTTGGTTGTGGTTTTTCCGTTAGTTCCTGTAATGCCGATAACCTGAACATTGAGCTGCCTGCGATGGTATGTGGCAAGGTGTTGCATGGTTTGAAGCACATCATTGACCAGGATAAAGCGTTCATCTGTAGCATATTGTTCGTCATCCACAATGGCATAGCGGGCCCCTTTGCTGATGGCATCCTTTGCGAACCGGTTGCCGTTAAAATTTTCTCCTTTCAGGGCAAAGAAAAGCGATTGAGACGGAACCTCTCTGCTGTCCTTAGTTATTGTGGTACAGGAAAGGAATTTTTTATATAGTTCCTCTATTTCCATACTGTTGAACAAAATTAAAGAAAAAAACCTCATTTTTTGCAAAATGAGGTTTTCCTCTTTGTTCTATAGAGCACGTAAATTATTATTGGTTACCCCCTCTCGGACTACCAACGTGTGTCATAGCGCAACGGAAGCCGATGTCATTGGTGGCGCGATTCTGATCAAGGAACCGTCTGGTAGCTGGGTTCAACCAATAAGCGCGGTCTTTCCAGGATCCTCCTTTGTAAACCCGTGATTCGTCTGTTATGAGTGAAGTTTCATCTCCGTACATTTGCTGCGTACTGTTTTCTTCTCTGCCTTCTTCACTGTCATAATCAATTCTCGATCTTAAATCACCGTCCCTATAATTTCTGTAATCTCCTTTGGAGTAATTTCTTCTTCCTGCAGCATCTTCTTCATTGATGGTGTCTTTCTCGAGTCTTCCAAGATTGTTGCGTTGCAGACTTCCGTCTTCGTTTTTTTCATATTCCGTAAAGACATTGCCCCTGAATGGGCGAAAATCATTTGCCTCTTCGTGAGTGGAAGGACGGTAAACATCCTGAACCCATTCGTTGACGTTCCCGGCCATGCAATAAAGTCCGTAATCGTTCGGCCAATATGAGTTTACCGGAGCCGTAATGCTGGCATTGTCATTTAAATCTCCTGCAACACCCATCATGTCACCTTTACCACGTTTGAAATTGGCCATCATCTCACCTCTGTGCTTTTTCTCGGGATTCCTTACATTATGACCGTCCCATGGATACATCCTTCTCTGATAAACGTTTTCTTCGTAAGTATTTCCAATGTAACCCAACGCTGCATATTCCCATTCTGCTTCTGTTGGAAGTCTGTATTGGGGGAGAAGTATTCCATCTGCCATTCTGACCCTTCTTGTTTCCTGGTCTGGATCAAGAGAAGGAAGGTTCTCATTAACTACTCCTTCATATTCCCCTGCCAGATAAGCCTCTGTGTTAAAATTTTCCCGTCCGGTTTGTTCAGGATCCAGTTCCAGTATGCCTTCTTCTACAAGTCTCATCTCATTAACCCGGTCGGTTCTCCAAATACAATAATCGGAGGCTTGTACCCAACTTACCCCTACCACAGGATAATTGTTGTAGGCCGGATGACGGAAGTAATAATCAACATAGGGCTCATTGTAAGCCATTTCGTCTCGCCAGACGAGTGAGTCAGGTAGAGCATTATCATAAACCTCCGGCTGATCAACAAACACGTTCTGTATCCAGTTAAGGTATTCCCTGTAGTCCACATTCCTGATTTCTGTCTGATCCATGTAAAATGAGGAAACCGTCACCTTTCTGGGCTCATTATCCCAATTATACATTAAATCCTCCTGGGTTTTGCCCATTGTGAAAGTACCGCCTTCTATATATACAAGGCCTGGTCCGGGTTCCTGTTCAGTCTCGTTAACAACTTCGAAACCTCCGTTTTCCGGGTCGTTATAATCCCACCCCGTGGTGGGGGAAACGTTTCCAAGTCCGTCACTTTGAGAACCGCAACCAGAAATGAAAAACGTGCCAAGCATACCTAGAAGGATAAAAGACTGGATCTTGAGCGTTAATTTCATAATTCTATTTTATTTTAATTTCAAATATATGTTTTATGTAATGGTATAAATCCGTATCCTTTAATTCGGTTGATCCCAACATATTATTTTAAACACCAATCTCTAAAAATTATTGCTTGTTTACCCCTTTTATACTAAAATTTAAAGATAAGGTTACTTCATGGGCCCCTGAAAACACAGAAATTTTTTTATAATCCAGAAAGCCAGCATCATAGCTGTAACTAATTTTGAAATCGTCATAGCTCATGCCCACCTGAAAAATTGGAGTGATAAATCGGAAGGCTGAATTATGCCTGATGAATCCTCCAAGCATAAAATTTTTGTATTTCAGATAACTACCATACTGAAATATATTGGCACTTCCTTGCTGACTGAAAAAAAAAGTGGGTATTAATAAGGTGGACGACTGATAAGAATCCATCCTGTTCAGGAAAAGTTCAATATCAAAATACACCGAAAGCTTCCTTTTTATCTTGTTTTCTTGATCCATAAGACTGGTAGGCTTATTCAGATGATGGACGGCCAGGCCTATTGTGAGATCTCTGTACCTGCGCAGGTATTCGTTTGTGTATATTAATATGGCTCCAGTATTGAATTCAAGGTAATTTGCTGATTGGTGAAACAATTCGGGAGATGAAGCTGGAGAAGTCCCAATGGTCCATGCACTTTTGTCGAACATGTCCGGGAAAACCAAATCTTTGGTTTGCAGAGAATACATGGCATATTTGCTCTCCAGTGCAGGCAGAAGGATAAGGTTTCTCTGCAACCTGATTCTGTAGGAATAGAGGCCACTGATATAAGTACGGTTGATGGCACCGCTGCCCTGATTGTCCCTGATGATCTGGAGTCCCAACCCCCCGTTGATAAAATCAAAAAATTGATTGTAGGATACCTTGTATGTTACGTAATTACCAAAGTTTGCCGGACTAAAGTTCCGGTGGCTCACTGTAAGATTGGAGATTTTTTCGCTGCCTGCAAATCCGGGATTGATAAATAAACGGGAATGGTTCAGGTGAGAAAAATTTATGTCCTGGGAGAAAGCACAGGTAGAGATTCCGGAAATAATAATCAGCAATATTTTCTTCATGAAGGAAAATTAATTGAATTCCCAAAAATATACTGGAAATTCAAAATATAAATGCAATTGTTCCGTTAATTAACTTTAATTTTAACGTTTGTGCTCCATCATTATTTTTTTGAAATGTCTTTTTCATGAGAAATACCTGTCCGGTAATTATTTTCTTCTTTATTTTGTTACCCATACCATCTCAAGCCCAGGATCAGAGCCTGGAAAGAACGCTGAACTGGCAGGACTCAAGAAAATATCATCAGTATCTCAGCCCTGACGACATACTCTCCGGCGAATATATGCACTTTAAAGAGGCCAGATATTTTGACAGGCAAACCCTTTTACCTTATTATTATGAAATCATTCCCCTGAATAGAGCAGAGGAGTATTCCGTAAAACTTGTCAATAAAAAATTCGAACCGGTTGCTTCGGAATCATTACTAAATGAAACAGCCAGAGATACTCTGGGAGATGAAATTCAGGTTGAATCCCGGCTACGGTTTGACAGGAATAAACCGTTCATTCAGCTGCACTTCGTTCCTTTAAAAACAAATCCGGCTACAGGAAACATTGAGAAACTTGTTGAGTTTAGCATTTCTCTTGAGAGAAAAGGGGTTGATATGAAAAGCCTAAGAAAGTCCACAGATAAAAAGACCGAATCTTCATTGCTGGCTCAGGGGAGATGGGTAAAAATACGGGTGAAACAAAACGGAATCTATAAAATCAGCTATTCTAAACTCAAAGATTTGGGATTTGATCATCCGGAAAATATAGGTATCTATGGCAACTCATGTGGTTTGCTGAATGTCTCCAATGATACAACCAAAGATTACAGATTGCAACAGATTCCCGTGGAATTCGTAAAAGGATCGGACGGCGTATTTAGTAAAGGCGATCATGTTTTATTTTATGCGAGAGGTCCCAATGTGTGGAATTATGACGAGAATAAAGAGATGTTTGTAAGAAATGGCCATCCCTATACAGAATACGGGTACTATTTTATTGGTGGGAATCCCCGCAGTAAAAATCTTATATCCGGACTGGAAGCACCTGCCGGTGATCCTGCTGAATTGATTACTTCGTTTATTGACTATACGCATCATGAAGAAAGAAACCGAAACCTTATAGAGTCCGGGCAGGAATGGGTTGGGGAATATTTTGACGTGAAACTGAGTCACGATTTTGACTTTGAATTTCCAAATATTGTTGCAGATGCACCTGTGAGAATTAAGGGGGATTTTGTATCCCGATCTTCGTATGAAAGCCGTTTTGAAGTTATTTCAGGGAACCAAAACATAATATCGGTAGATATTCCTTCTGTGAATTATGATTATACAGGGTATTTTGCCCGGCAGAAATCGGGTTATGGTGAATATTTCCCGGAATCGGATCAGGTTTCACTGGAAGTGGTTTATGATAAAGGTACACCCTCAGCCAGGGGGTGGCTGAACTATCTTACAGTCAATGCGCACCGGCAATTGAAAATGAAGGGAAACCAGATGCAATTCAGGTACAGAAGTGAAGAGGCACCTAAGGTGGTTGAATTCGAACTGGAACAGGCCCCGGATAATCTGGAAATATGGGATGTGACTTCAGACAGGGAAACAAGGAAAATTGACGATTTTGAAAGAAACGGCAATACAGTGAGATTTAAAATTAACGCAGATACGGTTTTCCGGGAATTTATAGCATTCAATCACAAAGAATATCCGGAACCGGAGATATTGGGAGAAATTGAGAATCAAAATTTGCAGGGCTTAGGTCCCAAAGATATGCTGATTGTAACCAAAAACAGATTTACTGCAGAGGCCAAAGAATTGGCTGATATACATCGGGAAACAGATGATTTTAAAATATCTGTGGTAACCGATGAACAGATATATAATGAATTTTCCTCTGGCAAGTCTGATCCATCTGCAATCCGAAATTTTGTGAGGATGATTTACAATAAGTCAATTCCCGGGGATTCTCTGAAGTATTTGTTGCTTTTCGGCGACGGGTCTTACGACAACTTGAAATCCTGCGAAAGCCCCTATTTGATGACCTATCAGTCGAAACAGTCATTCAATTATTCAAGAAGCTTCGTTTCAGATGATTTTTTTGGTTTGCTCGACCCGGAGGACCATATCCGTGATGAACCTTCAGGTTTGATTGATATCGGAATCGGTCGCTTCCCCGTTAAAAACAGGGAAGAAGCCCGCAATGTGGTTGATAAGGTGAAAAGATACCTTAATCCCGATAACTGGGGAGCGTGGCTGAGTAACCTCTGTTTCGCAGCGGATGATCAGGACAACAATTTACACATGCGGGATGCCGACAAACTGACCAAATACGTGAATGGCAGTCACCCCCGGTTCAATATCCGTAAAATTTATTTCGATTCATACAGACAGCAGAATACAGCCACCGGCTCTGTTTATCCGGAGGTTAACAGGGATATTAATGAAAATATAAACAATGGGATTTTGTTGTTTAATTATACCGGACACGGAGGAGAAAACCATCTGGCGCATGAGCGTGTACTGACAAAGGATGACATTGAGAAGTGGAAAAATCCCGGAAAGATGCCTTTGTTCATGACAGCCACCTGTGAATTTACCCGCTTTGATGATCCGGATTATGTTTCAGCAGGTGAAGAAGTGTTTTTAAAACCCGACGGTGGAAGCATTGCCCTCTTTTCAACCACCCGCCTGGTGTATGCAAGCCTGAACTACGACCTGAACCGAACCTTCTATGACTACGTCTTCGAAAAGGACCAGAATGGAGAACCATTACGTTTTGGCGATATCGTGCGTCTTACCAAAAATTATACCGGTACAAGCAACAACAAGAGAAATTTTTCCCTGATCGGGGACCCTGCCTTGAAAATGCCCCTTGGTGAGTATGGTATCCATACCGATTCCATAGTGGCAAATAATTCACAGCGCTCAGATACCCTTCATGCACTCGATAAAATAACCGTTTATGGTCAGGTGGTTGATAAAAAAGGGAAAAGGGCAGAACACTTCAATGGCAGCTTAAATATAAAATTATTTGATAAAGCGGTACCGAAAACTACCTTAGGTAATGACGGGGGAAGTGCTTTTACTTACCAGGCGAGAAACAATATATTGTTTAGCGGGGAAAGCAAGGTTAAAGCAGGGACTTTCAGGGGCGAATTTATCATACCCAAAACCATACTGCCGGACCTCGGCAAAGGAAAGTTGATGTATTTTGGGAAAGAACGGAGTACTTTGGCACAGGGCCATTACAGTGATTTTTATGTGGGCGGCTATACCGAAAGAAAACTGAATGATAGCCAGGGACCGGATATTGAGATTTATATGAACGACCGCGATTTTGTTTCCGGAGGAATTACCGATGAAGATCCTCTGCTTTTAGCTAAGCTGAAGGACAGCAGCGGAATTAATGTCTCAAGTGCCGGTATCGGCCAGGATCTGGTGATGGTTCTCGACAACGATCACCAGGATAAACGTGTGCTTAACAGGTATTATAATGCCGACCAGAATAGTTATCAGAAGGGAGAGGTGAGGTATCAGATGAGCGGTCTGGAAAAAGGCCAGCATGAACTGATGCTTAAGGCATGGGATATCAATGAAAACTCTTCTACGGAGCGAATCGAATTTACAGTTGCGGAGAGTGACCGTTTGCAGATCAGGAAGCTTCTGAATTATCCCAATCCTTTTACTGAGAACACGGCTTTTTATTTTGAGCACAATCATCCGGCAACCAATTTGGATATGCTGATTCAGATTTTTACCATCTCAGGCAAACTGGTCAAAACCATTCAAAGACAGATTCAGACTGACGGATTCCGTGCAGGGCCTATACATTGGGATGGCAGGGATGATTTTGGCGATAAAATAGGGAAAGGTGTATACCTCTATAAAATTAAAATCCGTTCTGATGAAGGTGAATCTGCAGAGAAGATTCAAAAACTGGTTATATTAAAATAGTGGAATGATAATTAGAAGAAGCTGAATTAAAATAATAAATTTGCCAACTGAAAATTCTTTTAACATGATCAGACATATTATTACTGGTAGCCTGGTATTTTTGTTTGTTTTTTCAGGCTTTGCATTCTCTCAGGATGATGAAGACGATATACCTACAGGAAGGTTAATAGGTTCCGAGAATACCCTTAAATATTCGGTTCCTTTTCTGACCATCGCTCCTGACTCCAGGGCGGGAGCCATGGGCGATGCAGGGGTTGCCACCCCTCCCGATGTGAATTCCCTTCACTGGAATCCCTCCAAATATGCCTTTGCTGAGAAAGATATGGGGATTTCCCTTTCCTATACTCCATGGCTGAAAAATCTGGTAGATGATATCCATCTGGCTTATCTTACCGGTTATCAGCGGCTGGACAGACAACAGGTCATAAGCGGGTCGCTTCTCTATTTTTCCTTGGGTAACATCATTTTCAGAAATGAATT
>JBKGZA010000082.1:0-13049 GCA_046545815.1 Bacteroidales bacterium | reverse complement strand
TCCAGGATCAATTGATTTGTCTTTTCCGGCTGTTCCTGCTGGACCCAGTGCCCGGCTCCATCAACAAAATGGATGCCCTGAAACTGGGTGGTTGCCTCATTTTTCATCTTTTCAAGACCGCCAGGATTCTGGTAGGCTCCCCAATCGCTGCTGCCTGCGATAAATAGCAAAGGTACATCAATGGTACGGCCGGAGAAGAGCAACAAATCGGGCCGATAACCCGCAGCCCGGTACCAGTTCAAACCACCCTGGAAACCGTTTCTGGCAAATTCACTGCTATATACCCGCATTTCTTCTTCGGTCAGCCATTCACACTTCGCTATCTCTTTTTCAGAGGGCATATACGGTGCCACGGTTTCCGACATGGTCTTGTCAAGTTCCATCGTATAATAGGGAGGCAGTTTGGCCATTTCTTCAGCGGTTCTTGACTTCAGCGGGAACGGATCGTTCTGTTCCCAGTCTGCGCTCTTCATATGAAAGTAAGCCCGGAGAAAGTCATGTACTCCCTGCGAACAGTTTAGCATATCCTTGTTGGCCCTGCGGGTGGTGTAATACCTATTGTATCGCTTGCGGGGACGAGGCAATTCGGCCAGTTTTTCATGGATGCTCTTTTCTTCTTCCTGCTGATTTAGCGGTTTCTTGTCGGCCACATCAAAAGGAAAAGAAGGCGGACCTGTAAAGGGAGCACTCATCAATATCACAGAGGAAAAGACATCCGGACGTGTCAGAGCACACCAGGCTGCCATCGGTGAACCAAAATCATGGCCTATCACACATTCAACCTTGCGGTGGCCCAGGGCAAATAAGAGGGCCAGACAATCCCTGACCAGGTTCAGATAGCGGTAGGGAGCCAGGTCTGCATCGTAATCATCTTCCCAGCCGGAGGTGCGCCCATAACCCCTCTGGTCGGGAGCAACCACATGATAACCCGCTTCTGCGAGGGGAAGCATGGTGTCTCTCCAGCTATAGGCCAGCTCAGGGAATCCATGAAGAAGTAAGATACAGGGCCGGTCGCTGGTCTGATAACCGGCCTCCAGAAAATGCATTCGGAGGCCGTTGATGTTTCTCAGAAAACGGGAGCGAATGCCCCTGGGAAGCGTTGTCTTGCCGTAAGCCACCTCTTTGTTCAGATGGATCGCCTTCAGCTTTCCGCTTCTGCCTGAGTATAATCCATTTTTATTGGTTACATCACCTGAAACGGAAGCAAAAACATTGGGTTGCACAGACAGATAAGCGGCAACACCGAGTATACTGCGCATAAACTGGCGACGTGAGAAATATATATTCTCTGATGGGCCTGAAATTCGTTCTTTCTTGTTTACCATGATTTGATCAATTTTCATTCGGATGTTATCTGGTAAGTTCCGCCAACCAATCTGAAACGGTTATAGCCTTCCTCTTTTCCATCATATGAAGCCATTTTATTATCCACATAGCCATTATTCCAGACAGTCGTGTTATTGACCTCCACGTTCCCGTATTGACCGGGAATATATACAACGGCTTCACTATTGCCGGGGATGGTCAGCTCCATATCCATTCCCGATCCTTCTTTCTCAATCTCTACAGATACTTTACCCGCAACCGTTTCATTGCCGGTCTCGGCAAATTCCAGGCTACCCAACTGAGGCTTCACCCTAAAGGTTTTCCAGGCGGGTTCGATGGGTTCCAGTCCACACACATATTGCGACAGGATGGTCAGCCCGCCACCGCTCCATGCATGGTTGTTTGTACCATGACCAACAAATTTTGAGGTATCGCTGAGATTGCGCGGCCCGAAGTTCTCGTAAAGGGTGGTAAAAGGGGAGAGTTCAACCATACCGTAATAACGATCTTTCATACGTTTCAGGCCAAATTCCGGTTCTTCCATTACAAAAAGGGCTTCCAGCACGTATTTTTCCATATAGGGGCTGGCGAGGTAGGAATTTCTAAATATGTTCAGCAATTCATCGTATTTTTCCTCATCCGCCAATCCGGAAACCACGGCAAGCGCCTGGGCACGGTCATCGTATTCGCCTTCATATTCCTCGGTTCGGTATCCTTTGCCATCCCAGAACGCCGAGTTGAAGGCCGATTTAAAGGCTTCCATCTCTTTTTCCGTGCGTTGTGCTTCTTCTCTTTTGTTGAGCAGTTCCGACATGTTCCGGTAACCTTTCAGGGCCAGATAGTACCAGGCGTTGTACAGGAGCTGCTTATCGACTTGCTCCCCCCAGTCGCCCCAATACCAGCCGCCTGTACGTTCTACCAAAATACCGTTGGACTTTAGCTTCCAGACATCCAGATACTTTTTCACCCCATCATAAACCTTTTCAATGGTTCTCCGGTCGCCGGTATTCAGGTAATAATTCCAGAAACCGTAATACCCGACACTTGCAAGCATCTGACCCGGAAGTTCTCTATTATAGTTGCCTTCAGGTACGGGTGAATAGATGGTGCTGTCCTCCCGCTGCCAGTTGATCAGTTCCAGGATGCCTTTTTTGGTCAGATCTGCCGATGAAGGGCTGAGCGCGTAAAAAGCCTCACCGCTTTCGTTCACAACATCGCCCCACCACTGGGCGCGTTCCCTGTCGGGGCAGTCCATGTAGGTATCGCGCATGGTAACATATAGTGTGCGAACTGCTTTCTGCCAGAGCTTGTCATAAAAAGGATCGCTACTATTAAAGAAACCGGAAAATTCACAGCCATAACCCGTTTCCCTGTATTTTAAGGAATTGATCTTAACCCCTTCCGGGATGAAGTATTTTACCACGTGCCCGTTCATCCAGCCCGGAGATTCGTACCGTTGTTCGCCTTCTTTGGTAACATATTCCGCCCTGACCGATGCCACATTCAGTCCCATATAGTCAAAATTGTCGGTTTGCATTTTAATGGTCAGTCCGGCAGGGGCCTCAATATCCAGGATGGGTGTAACATGGCAGTTATAGGGAAGTTTGCATTCGATCCATTCGCCTTTCCCTTCATCCGGTATGGAACTGCTGTTCTCATACTCCCGGATGCCGTAATCCCTCCATTGGGGAATGGGTCTTTTGACCAGATCATTCCACGGTGGAGATTCCGCTTCACCTATCAATTTGGCATTGCCAAAGCCTTCCGGTTTTGCATCAGGCTTAGTCCAATCAAAATCATCTTTACGGGCATCGAATTTGATATTGGATTCGGGAAGGCGATAGTTGGGATTGGGAGGGCCGGTACATGTAAAAGCTTTGTCCAGGCGGGCACGCCAGCTATCGTCACTGACCAGGCCTATGGCATCGCACTGAAATACCAGACCTGCCTGACCGCTGCTGTTGTGGGAAAAGCTGTCCTTGCCGAAATACCAGACCAGAACGGCAATGGTATTCTTCCCCTTTTTAAGGTAAGGGGCTATATTGATTTCATCGTAATAGGTGTCCTCCGGTGTGGGGCCACGTTTTAACTGCCCTTCAAAAACAGCCATTTCACCGTTGATCCAGAGCCAGTATTTGGAATCACAGGCAATCCTGGCCAGGGCTTGGTCCGGCAGGGATTCTATTTCAATTTCTTTTCTGAAATTGTACCAACTGTTGGACTCGTTCTGGTTTTGTCTGGCGGTAATGCGTTTGGCTTGCCAGGAATTATTTTGTGAAAAGGAAAAAATGCTCAGGCAAGTAATTAACAATAGGATTGGTATTTTCTTCATGGTTGGATGATAATTTTTATTGATGATTCAATTCAGAGGTTCAAAAAAAGCTAAACTACTTATCCTGTTCATAAAGTAAAAGAGCCAATAATATTTAGGTTCAATCTATACTTACACTATGCTTTCCCGGGAGAACTTCATCAATAACCAAACCTCCATTTCTTCCTATGGTTTTTACTTCCTCGCCATCCAGCATCACCTTGTAGGTATCCCCCTCGGGTTCCGGTAAAACCACCTGTGCCGAGGTATTGGCAGGTATGGTAAATTCCATGTCAAATGAACTTTCCGATTTTTCAAAGCTTACCTTTACACTACCCCGTATAGTTGGGGTTTTGATGGAAGCATGTTCTAAGTCACCGGGTTGGGGTTTGATCTGTATTTTCTTGAAAGTCGGATCAAGGGGTTTGACACCCATAATATTCCGGGTGATGTGATAGGCCGGAGAGGCGCCCCAGGCATGGTTCCAGGTCATGTTGTTCTTGTATTTCATATCCCAGGCCTCGGTTGTGATGGTGGCGCCTGTGCGGAGCATGTTCAGCCAGCCCCGGTCTGTTTCATTGGTGATAAGGCTGAGGGCATATTCCGGGTCGCCCAGCTCATAAATGGCCTGAAGCAAGTAATAGGCCCCGTAAGGGCTGCAGGCCATACCTTTATCCTTCACAAGCTCCAGGATGGTGTTGTAATGTTCCTCCGGGGCCAGGCCAAAGGCTACGGGAAACATGTTGGCATGAAGGGAAGCATGATCGGGTTCTATCCCATCTGTATAAACGCCTCTTTCCTTATCAAGAAAAGCTTGATTAAATGATTGCCTCACCTTTTCAGCCCGGTTATTAAAGAAGGACACTTCTTCATCCTTACCCAAAACCCCGGCTATGCGTTCCATCAGAACAAGATTCCGGTAATGAAAGGCATTGACCACCGTATTGTAGTCGGAAAATACGTATCGGTCGGTTTCTCCGGCTATGCGCTCACTCCCAAAGCTTGCTTCTTCGGCTTCCTCATTAGCGGGAACGCCCTGAGGCCAGTCCACAATATCGCGGAAGTTATCTCCTTCAAAGTGAATGGAATTCAATAGCTCCTCATCCACTTTTCCTGTTCTTGTGCTGATCAGGCCGTCTTCCCGGGACAGTGGAAGCAGCGTTTTGGCTTTCAGGTCATCATAGTACCGGGAAAGGCTTTCTTTGTTGCCCGTTTGCAGGTAATCGTGCCACGCCATCAGAGGCATGTGAAGATGCCATTCCGTTGGCCAGGCGGGATTGAACAGCAGAAATTCCCAGGAATATCTGCCAATGGCATATTCCCGGTCAACGGCATAGTGGCTTACCTGCTGGATGAAGGCATCGGCCTCATAAGGCATGCGCTCGCGTATGCCATCGATGTACAAACCCAGAAACGGGGTAGCTTTCAGTGTGTACTTGCAAATATCCCAAATACTATCCAACCGGGCATTGGAGGATGCAAAACGGGATTGGGACTCATCAAACTTATAGAACAGGGCTTTCTGCCGTATGTCATCGGTAGTGAGTTCACCCTTATAATTTTCGATTTCCACGAAGCGGAAGCTGGTCACCTCCGGCATATGGGGTGCCAACACCTGACTGTTGGGATAATGGGAGTAAGCTCTGGGAAGCTTCAACTGGTATTCCGTTTTACCGGATTTAACACCCAGCTTTTGTTTTTTGTACACAATAGATCCACCTGGCTGGCGGTCTACTTCTTGTTTGGCGGGATCTTTCCTTTCACCCAGGTGAATAACAAGTGAATCTGCAGTGGCCCGGGCAGGGTCCAGATTCAATTGTAAGGTGGCAAAAGCAGCCTTTTCAAATGTAATGAATGGATGGCCTTCCTGGTTTTCAGTAACAGATACAGGTGCAATATCGTGGTACCGAATGGCATGACGGTCTTCAAACACCCAGGAGGAATCCGGCAGTCTGAGCCAGGGGCTTTCTCCGGGCCAGCCTTTTTCTTCTTCGGCTTCATCTACATAAAATTTCCGGGGCTTGCTGTATTTGCTTTTGTTACCCTGATGGTCCCATACCTTGACCTTCCACCAGTAATAATTTCCATATTCAAGAGGATTGCCCTTATATTGGACATTAACAGACTTTTGCGAAGATACCTTCCCGGAATTCCAGATATCTCCATTATTCAGAACGATTTTCTGAGAATCGGAGGCTACCAGCACCTGGTAGGCCGATTGCATGGTGCTGTCTTCTCTGCTTTGTACGATCCAGCTAAATTCAGGTTCCTTAGCGGTAATGGCGGCATCTTCCGGCTGTGTCAGCAATTCGACCATCAGGCCCGAGGGGGGTGGAAGCTGGTCATTGCTTTGCTGGCAGGTGGAAAATATAAACCACAAAGACATAACAGCTAATAAAGTAAAAACTTTTGTTGGATTTAAAATTCTTTCTAATGTCTGCATAATAATTATGTATCTAATGATTTCAAAAACCGATTAATTGTCTTCTCAAAGAAAAAGAGCCTTCAAAAACTATTTTTCAGCGTTTCTTACGTAAAAAGGAACATTCCCAACGGCAACATGGCCGTGATCATCATAAACATAAACGAACAAGCGATAATTCCTTCCTTCTTTATGGGGTACTTCAAACAGGATTTGACCGCTTTCTTCGGATTTAACAAATCCTTTCACAGGTTCCGGCATGGTTTCTCCCTGTCCGGCATAGGCGCCAAATTCTTCTGGCACAGGCAGCAAGTTCCATTCTATTTGCAATTCATCGCTATCGGGATCGCTGGCAACCACTTTGGCAGGATTAATGCTACCGGCAGCAACTGAAACATCTTCTTCAGCCTCCTTTCCGCCTATTGTGATTGATTCAATACGTGGAGAACGGTTATCCGGCCATTCACAGGTCCACATGTACTGCATCACCTCTACCGCTTCTTTTTCCAGGCCATTCCTGAAAAACATGTTGTACCAGGTATGGGTTCTCTCCTGTCTCCGGCTGGTCCATAAAAAGGCATAGGATCCCACGCACATGGGATCACCCTGAATGACCTTTTCATATTTTTTCCTGTACAGATCGGCCTTTTCAGTGCTTGTTTCTTCAATGGCCACTCCCCATTTGGTTTTTGGAACCTGCCAGTGGCCGGAAGGTCCCCATTCGGTAACCACGTAGGGCTTGTTCCAGTTATATTTTCTCAACCAGTCCGGTACTTCAAATATATCTGCGTAAGAATTAATACCCAGCAGGTCGATGTCCGGACACCTCTCTTTAATATCCTTCAGTTTTTCCTTCCTACCGGTACCTATTACTGTCATGGCCGGGTGATCCGGATCGACTTTATGGATCATTTCGGCTATATCATTCACCGCGTCCCATACTTTCTTGTTGTAAGTTTCTCTCCCTGGAATATGGTCCAGTTCATTTCCTATAACCCACATCAGAACAGCAGGATGATCCTTGTATTTTTTTACTGTTTTTTTCATCCTGTTGAATTGTTCCTGAACCGCTTCTTCATCGTCATAATTAAACCCCGATCGCTGGGCCTTAACAGGCAAACCGAACAAGACCGTCAGACCCAAATTTTCGGCTTTATCCAATACTGTATCAATGCTGTGAAAACCTACCCTTACCGAGTTCCCTCCATATTTGGCCACTTCTTCCATATATCGGGTACCAAGCGTTCTGGCTCCTTTAATAAAATAAGGTTCCTCTCCCAAATACAGATTAAAGCCTTCATCACTCTTTTCTAATTCAACTTTATTGTTTTTGCCTGTTTCATGGGACCTTTCTTTGCTATCGCCACAGCCATTAAGCAGCAGGACTGTCATCAGGAGAACAATTGCTTTAACAATTCTTGTATTGTTAATAAAATCATTTTGATTTTTCATGAGGTAACCTGTTTTTATTCACAAATAATTCTGAAACTTCCTAACCCGAATTATTCAAGAATAATTCTGACGCTATTGAAAAACCTGTATTTTTCTTCGATATATGGTCCCAAAAACCGGTTTTTCTAATGCGGGGCAGCCTGTTGGAAAAGCCTGGATCCTTCCAGTCAACCAGCCTAAAAATGAGATCAAAGTACATCGGCAGCCGCTTCAATCAGCATGGCTCCGCTTAGCTGCGTCGTCAGATCGATTTCATTTTCAGGAGATGTTGCCCAATGGGTTCCAAACAAAACAGGGGGTTTCCGGGTCCCCTCAAGCCAAAGGGTCTCCGCGTTGTGTTCAAGAAAATTGACATACCGCTTGCGGTCTGAATCAGGAAGATCAGAAAGTTGAATAAGTTGAGTCAGGTAACGAACAAAAATGCCTTTAAACAATCCTCCGTCTCCTCCTCCTTCATCTTTCAGCAGACGACCACTGTAATCTGTAAGCGAGTTCAAGGTGAAATCAGCCGTTTTGATGGCATCTTTCAGATAGGTAGAATCTCCGGTGATCTCATACAACTCTGTGGCTGCCCCTATAAAGGTACCCTGATTGTACGTAAATTTCCAGTCTTTATTGATGTTTACTTCACCATCTTCCACATGGGCTGCATCCCATACTGCACCGGAAGCAGGATCCACCAACGTTTCCTTTTCCCATTTATAGATTTTCCTGGCCCATTCCAGATCACTTTCTTGATTTTCCAATTTATACAAGCGTGCCGCCAGTATAGCTGCGGGACCGTTTGAACAGGCATTTTTTGAGTGCGGTGTATCCTTTTTCCACATAATGCCGCCACCGGCCAAATCGCTCCAGCCGGTTTGTATATCTTTCCAGAGTTTCTTGGCGGCTGTCCTAAATTTATCCTTCCCAAGCGTGTTGTATGTTCTCAGCATGGCCAGGGCATTCCATTCCATGTCATCAATATAGATGTTATAAAAATCGCCTCCATTTTTCTGTTTTACTCCGTCATACCACTGTTCCATATAATGAACCAGTGAATCTTCATTCGTTCGCTGGTAAGCATCAAGCAAAACATCCAATGCATGAGCCTGGGGCCAGTAATGAAACTCTGTATTGCCTGTATTGGTGTAATTGAAATAATATTGTTGGGGATTCCAGTAATGATCCAACAAAGAATGGATGGTTCGGTTTGCTGCATCATTCCATTCGACCTGATTCTCTTTATTCTTGATATGATCATTATTTTTACTTTCACAAAAGAGAAATATCAAACCAAAAAATAAGACCATGGTATATTTCATAAGAGAAAGCATTTTTACTGTCATATAAATTGATCGTTACAATTGATAAATTCTTTTCAAAGATAAATAAATGTATGCATCTTCAATTCATGGCAAAAGATAAAATAGGTATCATTCTAAAAGATGCAACATATAACCCTGGTTATGATAAATCAGGAAATCTTTGCAGGAGTAATTTATCCGTGATATACTCCATCAATAAGGCTAAACCGAACTAAAAAAGCTGCTCCAGTAGTTTGGAGCAGCTTTTTATCTGTTTGTTTTTTAATAAATTTATTGGTCAGACGGAATTTACCACCTATCAGCGATCCTCTTCCTTAAATTTTTCCAGGAGGTCCATCATATGCTCTACCTTTTCAGGACGTTCTTCACTTAAGTCATTTTCTTCCCGGAAATCATTTTCCAGATCGAACAGTTCGGCCTTGTCGCTGTTGCGGTGCACAAGCAGTTTCCAACGGCCTTCCCTGACGGCATAGGCACTGCCAGTCTTCCAGTACATTTTTCGTGCATCTGGAACAGCCTGTTCACCAGTCAGGAAGGGCCATATATTCTGGCCGTCAAGATTCAACTCATCCATGGTCTTATCACTACCGGTTAATTCGCAAAGGGTAGGCAGCCAGTCGGAAATATGGACAGGCATCTCCAGTGATCCCTGTTCCACTTGTCCGGGCCAGTTCACCAGGGCAGGCACACGGATACCTCCTTCATACAAATCACCTTTCCATCCGCGAAGCGGGAAATTGTTACCAAGCACCTTATGGGGCTTGTCTGCATACCTCCCTTTATACTGATCCTCACTATGCCAGCTCAACTGTCCGCCATTGTCACTGACAAACACCACAAGGGTATTCTCCCGCTGGCCGGTTCTCTCGAGGGCATCGATGATACGGCCAATACCATCATCCATGTGGGTTACACTGGCGGCGAACCATTCACGGGAAGGGTGGGTAAAATAAGCATCGTCATATTTGGAAGTCCACTCTTCCGGTTCATCCAAAGGATAATGAGGTACGCTGTAGGCAACATAAAGGAAAAACGGATCCTCCCGGTCCTCTTCTATTACACGGACAGCCTCATCGGTAATGAGATCCGTAACATGTCCTTCTTCATCCAGGTACTCATCATTGCGGTGCCAGGTTTTCCGGTCGGTCAGTTCAGTTTCTGTCTTATAGTTATGGGTGTATGGATCGATCTGACCGTCGAAATAGCCGTAGGATGACTCAAAACCATATTTAAGAGGTGTATAAGGGGGAGAGCCCATATGCCACTTGCCTGAGATGGAAGTATAATAATCATTTTCACTTAGCAGAGAGGCCAATGTAGGATCACCCTCATCTATTACTTCTCCGTAATCGGGGCCCGTTACACCATATCGACTGGGATATTTACCGGTAATAAGCCCTACCCGGGTAGGGGTAGAGGTGGGCATCACATAATGCTGGTTCAGACGGAGGCCCGTCTCTGCCAACTCATCAATGTTGGGGGTTTGGATATCCGAGCCGAGGTAACCCACATCAGACCAGCCCAAATCATCCGGTAAAATAAAGACAATGTTGGGGTCATCTGAAGCATCAGTGGATTCTGAACTTTTTTCATTACAACCGGTAAAAATTGCTGTTATTCCGGCCAGTGAAAGGCCTAGTAGTTTTGAATTGTGAAGTTTCATTTTCATCATGGGTATATTTATTTTAATGTTCACAATATAAGCATATTTGCCATCAATTTCAAGTTTTTCGTATAACATCGGCAATCAGGATTTAGACACAAGAAATATAGATTTAAAAAAGCATCAAACGCGTTACTGTTTATTTTCATGGCGTTTTCAACTCTCTCCTTGCATTTACCGGTTCTTCAACATTAACTTCGGGCTTTTCAACAACTGATACCAAATCCGGTAAATCATAAACCCGCAATGCACCATGGACAATATTGTCCAGAATATCTTCCGGAACAGGGGTATTAACAACATCAGCCCAGGATTGAAGGCTTTTCTTGATATTAACCGAATGAAAAATATCTTCCTCCAGGGCCACTGCATGAAGGGCAGGCGGACCGGCCTTTCCAATGGCTATTGCACTGACCTTCTCTTTCTTTCCTGTCTTCTCAAAGTATTGTTCCTGAAGGAAGCGTGAAGAAACCAGTATATCCTCCGAACGCATCCCCAGAAAAGAGTCGCCAAGCATATAAGCAATAAAATACTCTGCCAGATTGTTCCCGAGGTAGGGAACCGCATTTGTATATCGCCAGGGATCCACCTGTGTTTCTCCAAAGCCGGTTAAATCCACAGCCAATACCATACGCCCTTCCTTTACCAGTTTTTCAACAGCCCCCTGAGGTTCTGCATCTGCTTTTTTACTTTCACCATGCAAATAAAGACAAGGTTCCTTATCAACCTCCTCAGGCACAAAGAGCAATCCGGGTATAAGCCTGTCTTCGGCTGACCGCAGCACCACTTTATCTATACGATAACCATCTCGCAGGATTTCCCCACGAAACTCAACATCGGGTGCAGAAATATCATTCAGATGACGTATTCCCGTAACCTCACGAATCCTGTTTAATATTTCTTTTTTACTGGTCTCGTTCCATAACGCTTTACGTTGCGCCTGTAATCCTTGATTTTTTTCCTGATAAAGGTCAAACAATGAACGGGCACCGGGCATGAGCAGCGTCTGACCCCGCGGTGAACATTGAAGCACTTCTTCAGGCTCCACCTCAATGGGCTCTTCGTCCACCGATTGATCAACATTTTTAAACCACCTTAACATCCAATTGACAGTTGCTTCACGGAGTGGTTCAGAATATCCGTGCTCCTCATAAGCTTCGACGATTGAAACTTTAGCAGGTTCATCCAAACGCGTATAAAGGCGTTTGGCTTCCCTATAACTCTCCCATGTGCCTTCAATGGGAACAAAGTCCATCGTTGCCCCCAATAACAGGGTAGGTTTGGGAGCCCGCATGTGGATATAATCGGCATGGTCCATTCCAAAAGCAATTTGTCCATGGATATTCTGCTCAGCATCCCCTGGTCCTGGGCTTTCGTTTTTTCTTCTGGTAGTTGTTATAAAACAACCGTTGGACGCAACGTCAATCCGTTCATCCAAGGCCATCATATAGCTGGTGCGGTTTCCGCCACCTGATATCCCGGTACAACCTATACGGGAAGAATCCACTTCCGGCCGGGAAACCAGATAATCTACCGCACGCATTGCATCCCATATCATATATGTAGCAATATTTTCCCCCATAAGTATGGGAGCCACTCCTTCAATATTATGTTCCAGGGTAGAAGGGAACTTTCCTTTTCCGTCTTCAGTAAGGATCTGTTTCCGTTCACCCTGACCGATGGGATCGGGACAAAGTACCGCAAAACCATGTTTCGCCAATAAAATAGAAACTTTCTGGTAGGATGAATAGGCTTTCCCTTCTTCGCTATGGCCACATAAAACCAAAACTCCCGAATATGGGGGTTCAAAACGATTGGAATCAGGCAGATAAAACAACCCACTTACATAAAAGCCGGGTTGACTTTCATAAAGCACCTTTTCCATGCGGTAATCCGCATAATTCTTTTTATCAACAGTTCTGGAATTTAATGAAGACTTCTCAGGAAAACCACCCAAATGCTCCAGAAAATGTTGTTTCATCCTTTCCTGATACCGAGGAATGGAATCCTTATTTTCAATAAGCTTTTCGAATTGTGCCTTTCTTTCATCCAGAGCTTTATTGACCTGTCTCCTCAAATATCTGTGAAGGATCTGCTGCTGCGGAGAGTTATCTTCATTATTCAATATATCAAGGTCCCTGGAAAATGACGATTCGGGGCTCATGGAATAAACTCCGGAAAAAGCAACATTATAGTAATGCTTATCTTGTTGGGTTTTTTTTCTTCCCCGCTTCTTTTCCGAGAGATCACACAGGCTTCCGCCCTTCACTATTTGAGCTATATTTTCAACAGAAAATAACACTAAAAGAAAGACGATCAAAATTCTTAAATAAAAATCAATACTTTTCTTCATTGAAATATTCTTTGTTATTCCTCTCATTAATCTTAACAAAGGCTATTGAATAAATTGGCTATCTCTTTGTTTCTACCTTACCGAGGGCATCTGAGCATCTACCTCCTCCTGCCATTCTTCAAAATCCCTTATCATCTCACGGGCTTTTCCGGGGAGCTCATCTTTCAGGTCAACGGTCTCGCCCTTATCCTGGCTCACGTTATAAAGCTCATAGG
>JBKGZA010000081.1:0-13127 GCA_046545815.1 Bacteroidales bacterium | reverse complement strand
CAAACCCCCATAACGGACTTTCACCGTCGAGTTATTGGCCATGCGCGGCGCACAACAAAACGGGCTGTCAATTAAGTTGAACAGCCCGTTTCTGCATTCAATCAGTTTTTCCTCATCAGGCCTGTGCAGCGGGGCCCCCGAAATTCATCGGGATATCAGGGCCTTTTCCTTTTTTCTCCACTTCAATCTCCCCGTACATCTCCTCATACTTTTGAATATTGCCCTGAAGCGCTTTTAAAACCCGCTTGGCATGTTCGGGGGTTAAAATTACCCTGGATTTCACATCCGCTTTATGAACCCCCGGCATTACCCTTATGAAATCAAGGATAAACTCAGAACTTGAGTGGTTAATAACAGCCAGGTTGGAATAAATGCCCTGTGCCACCTCTTCACTCAGATTGATATTAATCTGATTCCTATTGTCTCCCTGTTCATCATTGCTGTTGTTATTTTGCTGATCGCTCATAAGATTCTCGATTTATTTGGAGTTTGCTTCCTGTTTCTCCTTTTCGCTTTTCGAGGTCATTTGCTGATAATCTTCCATCGAGCCCACGATGATGTCATCAAAATCCCTGTTTCCGGTACCTGCTGGTATCTTATGACCTACGATCACATTCTCCTTCAATCCGATCAACGGATCTTCCTTACCTCTGATGGCAGCTTCATTCAATACACGGGTTGTTTCTTGGAATGAAGCAGCCGACAGGAAGCTCTTGGTCTGCAATGCGGCTCTGGTAATTCCCTGCAGTTTCTGGCTTGATGTTGCAGGTACAGCATCTCTTGCCTCAACCGGTTTCTTATCTCTTCGCTTGAGCATGGAATTCTCGTCTCTCAGTTTTCTTGCTGTAACGATCTGACCGGAACGAAGGGTTTCGGAATCTCCTGCATCCACAATTACCTTCTTGTCGTAGATCCAATCGTTTTCTTCCTGGAATTCCCATTTATCTGCTATCTGATTCTCCAGGAATTTGGTATCACCGGGATCTTCAATGACCACCTTACGCATCATTTGCCGTACGATGATCTCAAAGTGTTTGTCATTGATCTTAACTCCCTGTAGCCTGTAAACCTCCTGAACTTCATTAACGATATATTCCTGAACCTTAGTTGGTCCTTTAATAGAGAGAATGTCAGAAGGAGTAATGGCTCCGTCAGAAAGGGGTGTACCAGCCTTCACATAATCATTCTCCTGAACAAGGATTTGTTTGGAAAGAGAAACCAGATATTTCTTGACTTCTCCTGACTTTGACTGGATAATGATCTCACGGTTACCCCGCTTGATTTTTCCGAATGAAACCTCTCCGTCAATTTCAGAAACAACGGCCGGATTTGATGGGTTTCTTGCTTCAAACAATTCGGTAACACGGGGCAGACCACCGGTAATGTCGCCCGATTTACCGACAGTTCTCGGAATCTTAACCAGGGTATCACCTGTTTTGACTTCATCACCTTCTTCAGCTATTACATGGGCCCCCACCGGAAGGTTGTAGGTCTTCAATACCTCTCCTTCATCATTAACAATCTGTATTTCCGGGTTCTTCTTCTTATCCTTTGTTTCGATGATCACCTTCTCTTTGAATCCGGTTTGCTCATCAGATTCTTCCTTATAAGTAATGCTCTGTATAACATTCTTAAACTGAATCTTACCCTCTGCTTCAGAAATAATCACTGCATTGTAGGGATCCCATTCACAGATGGAATCGCCCTTCTTAACTTCATCTCCGCTATTGAAGTAAAGACGGGAACCATACGGTATATTATTGGTGGTAAGCACAATGTTTGTGTTCTTATCCACAATTCTCATTTCACCCAGTCTGCCAATAACAATATCCACCTTTTTACCGTTTTCTTCCACTTTGGGTACGGTTCTGAGTTCATCCAGTTCGATATAACCGTCATATTTGGACACAATGCTGTTATTGGCGGCTATATTTGATGCTGTACCACCCACATGGAAGGTTCTCAGTGTAAGCTGGGTTCCCGGTTCACCGATAGATTGGGCCGCGATAACCCCGACAGACTCTCCTTTTTCAACGGGTTTCCCGGTAGCCAGATTTCTGCCATAACATTTGGAGCAAACACCGTCTTTTGTTTCACAAGTCAACACTGAACGTATTTCAACCTGTTCAAGCGGTGAATTTTCAACTTGCCGGGATATATCTTCGGTTATCATCTTGCCGGCTTCAACAATCAATTCACCGGTAAAGGGGTGATGTATATCGTGTACGGATATTCTGCCCAGTATTCGCTCACCGAGTGTTTCGATAATTTCCTCGTTCTTCTTGATGGGCCCTACGACAAGGCCTCTCAATGTACCGCAATCTTCTTCCCTTACAATCACATCCTGGGAAACATCCACCAGACGGCGGGTCAGATAGCCGGCATCGGCTGTCTTCAGAGCAGTATCGGCAAGTCCTTTACGTGCACCGTGCGTAGAGATAAAGTACTCAAGTACAGAAAGGCCTTCTTTAAAGTTAGACAGAATGGGATTTTCTATAATCTCGGAACCGGCTGTACCTGATTTCTGTGGTTTAGCCATCAATCCCCTCATGCCTGACAACTGTCGTATCTGTTCCTTGGAACCTCTGGCACCGGAATCCAGCATCATATAAACAGGATTAAAGCCCTGATTATCGCTACTCAGCTTGTTCATCAACGTCTGAGTCAGATTGGCGTTGGTATGGGTCCAGATATCAATAATCTGGTTATACCGCTCTTTATTGGTAATGAATCCCATGTTATAGTTATTCATCACCTCATCAACCTGCTCATAAGCTGACGGCACAAGTTCATTTTTTTCTTCAGGTATGATGATATCATCAAGATTAAACGACAGACCGCCCTGGAAGGCTGTATGGAAACCAAGGTCCTTAATATCGTCCAGGAATTCTGCGATCTGGGGTGCATTGGTCCGCTTCAATACATCACCGATCAGGTCCCTTAAATTCTTTTTCGTGAGCAATTTATTAACAAAGCCAAAGTTTTTAGGGATATACTGATTAAAGACCACTCTACCGATGGTGGTATCAACCATTTTCTCGGTCCCATTTCCATCTTCATCATAATACGTTAGACGGACCTTCACTCCTGCATGCAGATCGGCAGCTCCCTCATTATAGGCAATAATGGCTTCTTCAGGAGAATAGAATCTCAGCCCTTCGCCCTTAACACCTTTCCGTTCCTTGGTGATATAGTACAACCCAAGCACCATATCTTGTGAGGGGACGGTAATGGGAGCGCCATTTGCAGGATTCAGTACATTATGCGTAGAAAGCATCAGCAACTGGGCTTCAACAATAGAAGCATTGCCCAAAGGAAGGTGTACAGCCATCTGGTCGCCATCGAAGTCGGCATTAAAGGGTGTACATACCAGTGGGTGCAACTGAATGGCTTTACCTTCAATCAATTTGGGCTGAAAAGCCTGAATACCTAACCGGTGAAGGGTAGGTGCACGGTTTAGAAGCACCGGATGTCCTTTCATCACATTTTCAAGAATATCCCAAACCACAGGATCTTTCCTGTCAACGATCTTCTTAGCTGATTTCACCGTTTTAACAATGCCCCGCTCTATCAGTTTCCGTATGACAAAAGGCTTGTAAAGTTCAGCAGCCATATCTTTGGGGATGCCACACTCATGCATCTTCAGTTCAGGTCCTACACTAATCACCGAACGTGCGGAATAATCCACCCGTTTACCAAGGAGGTTTTGCCTGAATCTTCCCTGCTTCCCTTTAAGGCTGTCGCTTAGCGATTTAAGCGCCCTATTGGAATCGGTTTTCACTGCATTGGATTTCCTCGAATTGTCCAGGAGGGAATCCACTGCTTCCTGAAGCATTCGCTTTTCGTTGCGAAGGATCACCTCGGGAGCTTTGATCTCAATCAAACGCTTCAGCCTGTTATTCCTGATAATAACCCTTCTGTAAAGATCATTCAGATCGGATGTAGCAAAACGGCCTCCGTCAAGGGGAACCAGTGGCCGCAATTCCGGTGGAATAACCGGTACCACTTTGGTTATCATCCATTCCGGACGGTTGGTTTCCTTGGAAGCCCTGAAGGCTTCAACAACCTGGAGCCGTTTAAGCGCTTCCTTCTTCCTCTGCTGGGAGGTTTCATTATCCGCTTTATTACGCAGGGAATAAGAAAGTTCATCCAGATTCAAACGGGATAAAAGTTTATAAAGTGCTTCAGCCCCCATATCCGCTATGAACTTATTGGGGTCTGAATCCTCTAATTGCTGATTGTCCTTAGGCAATGATTCGAGTATATCCAGATATTCTTCTTCTGTGAGAAAATCCAGATATTTTATGCCGTCCTGAGCCTTAATACCGGGATTAATGACGACATAACGTTCATAATATATGATTGAATCAAGCTTTTTGGTCGGAAGCCCCAGCAAAAGACCGATTTTATTTGGTAATGACCGAAAATACCAGATATGGGCAACAGGGACCACAAGGGAAATGTGTCCCATACGTTCCCTGCGGACCTTCTTCTCCGTAACTTCCACTCCACATCTGTCGCATACAATGCCTTTATAGCGGATTCTTTTGTATTTTCCGCAATGACATTCATAATCTTTTACAGGGCCGAATATCCGTTCACAGAACAGACCGTCGCGTTCCGGTTTATAGGTCCTGTAGTTTATTGTTTCAGGTTTAAGTACTTCTCCATGGGAATTTTCAAGAATTTCTTCCGGAGAAGACAAACCCACTTTAACCTTATTAAAATCGCTTGATAATTTATTTTCCCTTCTGAATGCCATAGGTTATAGATTAATTTTAAAACACACAACAAGTTGATAATTCATTTTGAAAGCATTGCTATCCTTTGATGAGCTTAATGCTCAATCCCAGACCGCGAAGTTCATGTAACAGCACATTGAATGACTCCGGAATACCGGGTACGGGTAAGGGATCTCCTTTAACAATACTTTCATAGGCTTTGGCCCTGCCATTGACATCGTCCGATTTGACAGTCAACATTTCCTGCAGAATATTTGAGGCGCCAAAGGCTTCAAGTGCCCACACCTCCATTTCGCCAAAACGCTGGCCACCGAACTGGGCTTTACCACCTAACGGCTGTTGCGTAATCAACGAATATGGTCCTATGGATCTGGCATGGATCTTATCTTCTACCATATGACCCAGCTTAAGCATATATATGACACCGACTGTAGCAGGCTGATCAAACAACTCGCCTGTACCTCCGTCGTATAGGTATGTTTTTCCATATGGAGGAAGACCGGCCTTTTCGGTATAATGGCTGATCTCATCGAGCGCAGCCCCGTCAAAAATAGGAGTTGAAAACTTCAGGCCAAGTTTCTCACCGGCCCAACCCAAAACAGATTCATAAATCTGTCCAAGATTCATCCTTGAGGGCACACCCAAAGGATTAAGCACGATATCAACGGGAGTGCCGTCCTGAAGGAAGGGCATATCTTCAGTTCTCACAATTTTTGAGATGATCCCCTTATTCCCGTGACGGCCGGCAAGTTTGTCACCTACTGTAACCTTCCGTTTTTTGGCAACGTATACCTTCGCCATCTGAACAATCCCTGTCGGCAATTCATCGCCAATGGTTATATTGTATTTTTCCCGCCTAAGCTGACCTTCGATTTCACGCAGTCTAATATTGTAATTATGAAGTAGCGTTTTGATGGTTTCATTTTTACTCTTATCGGTCGTCCATTTTTTAGGACTGACATTGGTATAATCGATGTCCTGTTGCAGAATCTTTTGCGTAAACTTTTTACCCTTGGGAACTACCGTTGCGTTGTAGTAATCTTTAACGCCCTGAGAGGTTTTTCCGTTCACAAGAACAGTAAGTTTATCAATCAGTTTATTGGTAAGTTCCTCAATCTTCTGACCATATTCCTTATCCAGGCTGTCAAGCTTTTCTTTATCCGTATTTCTGGCTTTTTTATCCTTTACAGCCCGGGTAAAGAGTTTTTTATCGACCACAATGCCGCTGAGCGACGGGCTTGCTT
This sequence comes from Bacteroidales bacterium, assembly GCA_046545815.1. GTDB lineage: Bacteria > Bacteroidota > Bacteroidia > Bacteroidales > UBA12077 > JAGXLC01. The sequence continues at coordinate 7,141 of JBKGZA010000081.1, read as the reverse complement.
TAAGCGAGGCATCTTTTACGTCGCCTGCCTTATCTCCGAATATTGCTCTCAAAAGTTTTTCTTCCGGTGAGGGATCGGATTCACCTTTCGGTGTGATCTTTCCTATGATGATGTCACCGGGATTAATCTGAGCCCCGATCCGAATGATTCCGTTTTCATCAAGATCTCTCGTAGCTTCTTCACTCACATTGGGAATATCCGCTGTTAATTCCTCCAGACCCCGCTTGGTATCTCTCACCTCCATAACGTGTTCCTCAATATGCACGGAGGTAAATACATCATTTTTTACCACATTTTCGGAAACAACAATGGCATCTTCAAAATTATATCCTTTCCAGGGCATAAAAGCCACTTTAAGGTTTTTGCCCAGAGCCAGCTCACCATTTTCTGTACCATAGCCTTCGGTAAGAACCTGGCCTTTGTAAACCCTTTCACCTTTTCTGACAATCGGTTTGAGGGTCATGCTGGTATTCTGATTGGTTTTATGGTATCTGGGCATCTGATAACGCTTCACATTGCCTTCAAAGCTGACAAATTGCTCATCATCAGTTTTCTCATAATTGATAACTATTTCATTTGCATCTACGTATTCAACCGTTCCCTCTCCTTCGGCAATGATCTGAAGGCGTGAATCTGTCACTACCGAATGTTCCAGACCGGTGCCGACAATGGGGGCATCAGGTTTGATCAGAGGAACAGCCTGGCGCATCATATTGGAACCCATCAAAGCACGGTTGGCGTCATTGTGCTCAAGAAATGGGATCAATGAGGCAGCAATGGATGCAATCTGATTGGGAGCCACGTCCATCAGGTCCACCCTGCTCGATTCAGCATACGGAAATTCTCCGTCATAACGGGCTTTAACCCTTTCCGTTTGAAATGCACCTTCATCATCAATTGAGGCATTTGCCTGAGCAATCATCCTGGATTCTTCTTCTTCCGCACTCAGGTACATGGCTCCATCCCGCGTCAGGTTGACCTTTCCTTCTTCCACTTTTCGATAGGGCGTTTCGATAAATCCAAGATTATTGATTTTAGCATATACACACATAGAAGAAATAAGGCCGATATTCGGACCTTCCGGTGTTTCAATCGGGCATAACCTTCCATAATGTGTATAATGGACGTCTCTGACTTCAAATCCGGCACGCTCTCTGGAAAGGCCTCCAGGCCCGAGAGCCGACAGTCTGCGTTTGTGAGTCATCTCAGCCAATGGATTGGTTTGGTCCATAAACTGAGAAAGCTGATTCGTACCAAAGAAAGAATTGATAACAGAAGATAAAGTCTTTGAGTTGATTAGATCTATGGGCGTAAACACCTCATTATCTCTTACGTTCATCCTTTCTCTTATGGTACGGGCCATACGTGCCAGACCAACCCCAAACTGATTGTACAACTGTTCACCCACCGTACGGACACGACGGTTACTAAGGTGATCAATGTCATCCACGTTGGTCTTGGAATTAATCAGCTCGATCAGATATTTAATGATCTCTATGATGTCATCATTGGTAAGTACCTTTGTATCAATAGATGTATCCAGTTTCAGCTTCTTGTTTAGCCGATAACGACCCACTTCTCCGAGATCATAACGCGTATCGGAGAAAAACAGCTTATCAATTACATCCCTGGCAGTTGCTTCATCCGGTGGCTCTGAATTCCTGAGCTGCCGGTAAATCTGCATAACTGCCTCTTTTTCGGAATTACAGGGGTCTTTTTGTAATGTATTGTATATTATTGCATAGTCAGACTGGCTATAGTCTTCTTTATGTAATAATATGCTTTCCGCTCCCGAATCAATAATCTGATCAATATGTTTTTCCTCAATTACCGTATCACGTTCAATCACCACTTCATTCCTTTCAATGGAAACCACTTCACCGGTATCCTCATCAACAAAGTCTTCAACCCAGGAACGGAGTACCCTCGCCGCAAGCTTTCTTCCAATAACATTCTGAAGATTGGGCTTAGAAACTTTAACTTCGTCGGCAAGATTGAAAATTTCCAGAATATCCTTGTCACTTTCATACCCAATGGCTCTTAACAGGGTAGTAACCGGAAGCTTCTTTTTTCTGTCAATGTAAGCGTACATTACATTGTTCACATCGGTAGCAAATTCAATCCAGGAGCCACGAAAAGGAATTACTCTTGCTGAATACAACTTTGTTCCGTTGGCGTGGATGCTTTGCCCGAAAAATACTCCCGGCGAACGGTGAAGCTGGGAAACTACAACCCGCTCAGCACCATTAATAACAAAAGAACCCTTTTTAGTCATATAAGGTACGGTTCCAAAATACACATCCTGGATAACCGTATCAAAATCTTCATGTTCAGGGTCTGTACAATAAAGTTTCAATTTTGCCTTAAGAGGCACACTAAAAGTAAGCCCACGTTCTACACACTCCTGTATGGTATATCTGGGCGGATCGACTGTATAATCCAGAAACTCGAGAACAAAGTTGTTTCTCGTATCAGTTATGGGAAAATTCTCCTGAAATACCTGATATAGCCCTTCCTGTTTTCTCTCTTCAGGTGTCGTATCTAACTGAAAAAAGTTTTTAAAAGATTTCAGCTGTATTTCGAGAAAGTCAGGATAGGGCAATTGATTCTTGGTAGATGCGAAACTGATTCTTTGAGATTGTTGTATTGCCATTTTATTCCAAGAATTATTAACTAACCACTACTACAATAAGATTTTTGCAACCTATAAAATAGGGAATAAAGGTTAAAAATCCCCTTAAGTAACGGGATTCAAAACCTTTATATTATAACAGTTTAACCGAATTCTATTTAAGTTCAACTTCTGCGCCGGCGTCTTCTAATTTGGATTTTAAGGATTCAGCTTCTTCTTTCGGCATAGCTTCCTTTACAGGTTTGGGCAGAGAATCGACTAATTCCTTAGCTTCTTTGAGTCCAAGACCGGTCAATTCCTTAACGAGCTTCACCACTTGTAATTTTGCATTACCGGCTGAATTCAGTACAACATCAAATTCGGTTTGTTCTTCTTCACCCCCTTCTTCAGCACCCTCAGCAGGTCCTGCAGCAACCACGGGAGCAGATGCGGGTTCAATACCGTATTCATCTTTCAATATGTCTGCCAGTTCGTTAACTTCTTTCACACTTAAGTTAACCAATTCTTCTGCAAGCGCTTTTAAATCTGCCATTTTCTCTTTGATTTTAATAATTTTTAATTGATTTTCTTACTCTTCTTTCTTTTCTGATAAAGTTTTCATCACTCCGGACAGAATGTCGTTTCCTGAACGCAGAGATGAGATCACGTTATTCATTGGTGATTTCAGCTGCAATATCAGATCACCAATAAGTTCCTCTTTAGATTTGATCTTGGACAGATCTTCCAGTTTATCATCTCCTATATAGATGGATTCTTCGACATAAGCACCCTTCAGCAAAGGTCTCTCCCTCTTTTTGCGGAATTCCTTAATCACCTTAGCTGGTTCGGCTCCTTTTTCTGAAAAAATAATGGATGTAGGTCCCTCCAATATTTCATACAAGTCTCCAATACCCATATCCAACTGATCAAATGCCCTTTTCAACAGGGTATTTTTCACCACAGTCAGTTTCAGATCATGTTCAAAGCATTTTCTTCTTAAATCTACGGTTTCCGAGGCATTGAGCCCGGATATATCGGCCAGATAAAAATGGGTGGCATTTTTGATATCTTCAACCAGATTATCCACAATTTGTTTTTTTTCCTCAAGTAATTTCATAAAGCCATCAAATTCTTACATTCAATTTTTAAATTATGTGCTTTTTCTTAGATCACTGGGGTCTATTTTAATGCCTGGGCTCATTGTACTTGAAAGGGTGACACTCTTGATGTAAGTTCCTTTCGCCGAAGCAGGTTTCAGTTTTCTGATGGTATTCATCAATTCTTTTGCATTCTCCACAATCTGCTGTTCCGTAAAGGATACCTTTCCTATTGAAGCATGAATGATACCAGTTTTATCCACTTTAAAATCAATCTTGCCCTTCTTCACTTCTTCTATGGCTTCCCCGATATTGTCAGTGACGGTTCCGCTTTTGGGGTTTGGCATTAATCCACGGGGGCCCAGTATTTTACCCAGTTGCCCTACTTTAGGCATAACAGAAGGCTGAGTGATAACCACATCAAAATCGGTCCATCCTTCCTTGATTTTCTCGATATATTCATCCAATCCAACAAAGTCAGCCTCTGCTTGTTTTGCTTCTTCTTCTTTATCGGGTGAGCAAAGTGCCATAACACGTGTTACTTTTCCTGTACCATGAGGCAAAGTGACCACACCCCTTACCATCTGATTGGGTTTTCGCGGGTCAACACCCAAGCGTACATCCATATCCACCGATGCATCAAAATTGGTGGTGGCAATTTCCTTTACAATCCTTGCAGCCTCTGCCAGGGGGTAATACGCAGATTTATCGAATTTTTCCAGTACCTGTTTTCTCTTTTTAGTTAGTTTCGTCATCGTTGCTTGAAATTTTATTGTTTACCGGGAAACTTACCCTTAACTGTTATTCCCATGCTCCTTGCTGTCCCGGCTATCATTTTCATAGCAGAATCTATAGTAAAGGCATTCAGATCTTCCATTTTTTCTTCTGCTATCGTTTGAATCTGCTTCCAGGTAACAACGCCTACCTTCTCCCGGTTGGGTTCTGATGAACCTCCCTTCAACCTGGCAGCCTCAAGCAGCTGAACCGGTGCAGGAGGGGTTTTAGTAACAAAATCAAATGATTTATCTTTATAAACAGTTATAATAACAGGAATGACCTTCCCTGTTTTATCTTGAGTTTTGGCATTAAACTTTTTACAAAAATCCATAATATTAACGCCTTTAGCTCCTAAGGCCGGCCCAACAGGGGGAGATGGATTTGCCTGTCCACCACGAATCTGCAGTTTAATTACACCTTCAACTACTTTTGCCATAATAACTTATAGTTTATTCTTTTTCAACTTGCATAAAACTTAACTCCAGGGGGGTTTTCCTGCCGAAAATCTTAACCATAACCTTCAGTTTCTTTTTCTCTTCGTTTACCTCCTCAATCACACCGCTAAAATTATTGAATGGCCCATCTATCACCTTCACCGTTTCTCCGACATAAAATGGTACGTTGAGCTCCTCATCACCTTCAGCCATCTCGTCTACTTTACCGAGTATCCGATTGACTTCATTTTTACGCAAAGGTGATGGTTTATTCCCTTCTGACCTCAAAAAACCTATAACATTGGGTATATTTTCCAGATAATGTTCGATGTCTGTAGTTAAAAACATTTCAATCATAACATAACCTGGGAAAAAGTTACGTTCCTTACTGATTTTTTTCCCGTTACGTATCTGATACACTTTCTCGGTTGGGATAAGAACCTGAGAAACATAATCACTTAATTTCCCTTTGGAAATGTCATTTTCAACATATTCCTTAACCTGCTTTTCTTTCCCTCCTATTGCTCGTAAAACATACCATCTCTTTTCGTTTTCAGCCATTTCCGCACACCTGTTCTAAATTAGTAAAACATTGCATAAACAAAATCCATAATATGTCTAAAGGAAAAATCCATGACAAAAACAATAAAAGCAATAATTAAGGAAGCAACCATCACAATTGCAGCACTTCTTTGCAATTCATTCCATGTTGGCCAGGAGACTTTGTGCACCAATTCATGATAAGATTCCCGCAAATAAAACCTGATCTTCATTCTTATAAAGATTTAGCACGGGTGGTAAGACTCGAACTCACGACCTGCGGTTTTGGAGACCGCTGCTCTACCAACTGAGCTACACCCGTGTATTAAAAGGATGTTTCGTTTGTCTAACGCAACATCCCCTGAGAATATTATTCCACGATTTCGGTAACCTGGCCTGCACCAACAGTTCTGCCTCCTTCGCGTATTGCGAAACGCAGACCCTGGTTCAGGGCAACAGGATAAATCAATTCAACGGTAATGGTGACATGATCCCCGGGCATAACCATTTCTGTACCTTCCGGGAGTTTAACCGTACCGGTAACGTCCATTGTTCTGATATAGAACTGAGGTCTGTAGTTTTGATGGAATGGGGTATGCCTACCACCTTCTTCTTTCTTCAACACATATACCTGAGCTTTAAAAGTGGTATGCGGTGTAATGGAACCTGGGCGGGCGATAACCATTCCTCTTTTGACTTCATTCTTATCAATTCCCCGCAGCAATAATCCTACGTTATCTCCTGCTTCACCCTGATCCAGGATTTTCCTGAACATTTCTACACCGGTAACAACGGTCTTTTTCTTTTCTGCACCGAGGCCGATCAGTTCAACTTCTTCTCCCGTATTAATCAAACCGGTTTCAACCCTGCCGGTAGCAACTGTTCCCCGTCCGGTAATGGAAAATACATCCTCAACAGGCATCAAAAAGGGCTTATCCTTATCTCTTTCAGGTACCGGAATGTATTCATCCACGGCCTTCATCAATTCCATAACCTTTTCCTCTTCAGCTTCATCGCCATCCAGAGCCTTAAGGGCTGAACCATGTACAATTGGGGAATTTTCACCGTCAAAGTCATAGAAATCCAACAATTCACGGACTTCCATATCTACCAGTTCGATCAGTTCAGGATCGTCTACCAGATCAATTTTATTCAGATAAGTAACAATTTTGGGTACGTTCACCTGACGTGCCAGGAGGATGTGTTCACGTGTTTGTGGCATTGGGCCGTCGGTGGCAGCAACCACCAATATCGCCCCATCCATCTGGGCTGCACCCGTAACCATGTTTTTAACATAGTCGGAGTGCCCGGGACAATCCACATGGGCGTAGTGCCTTTTTTCCGTTTGATACTCAACATGGGCGGAATTAATGGTAACACCTCTTTCTTTCTCTTCAGGAGCATTGTCAATAGAATCAAAACTCCTCACTTCCGACAGTCCCTTTTTATGCAAAATTTTTGTGATGGCTGCCGTCAGGGTGGTTTTACCATGATCAACGTGACCTATCGTCCCGATATTTACGTGTTCTTTCGATCGCTCAAATTTTTCTTTTGCCATAACTTCAGATATTAAATTTACGGTTTGGTTTGTTCATAATATATCGGTTCATTTATTATTAAACCCTGTTTCGAGCCAATGACGGGATTTGAACCCGTGACCTCTTCCTTACCAAGGAAGCGCT
>JBKGZA010000080.1:0-13140 GCA_046545815.1 Bacteroidales bacterium | reverse complement strand
GAGGTTCTATTTTAATTGATTTACATACATATAATCAAACTTTATCCGAATGAATTATAGAAATTTAACAGAAAAGGAAATTTCGCTGTTGGAGAAAAACGGATGCGCGGCCGAAGATTGGTCGCGCATTCAGGTTAAACCGGAATTTAACCCCCAACGGCTGCATCAGGTATATTTAGCAGGAGAAGTGCACCTCGGTGTATTTTCAGGCAAGGTTGAAGTGGAAAAGGGCGTCAAAAAATCTTCAGGGATTTACCGGAGTTACCTTGAAGACTGCACAGTCGGCGACGGGGTGTATATTGCCGATGTAAATAATCTGATTGCTTATCATGTCGGTGAAGGCGTAGCCATCGAAAACGTCGGTACCATTTTGGTGAATGGGGAAAGTACCTTTGGAAATGGCATCGAGCTGGAAGTGTTGAATGAAGGAGGTGGCAGGGAATTGCCGATATGTGACAGGCTTTCCTCCCAAATTGCCTATCTTATTGTTAATTACCGGCACGATGGGAAACTGATTGAAAAGCTTACCCAACTCGTTCATGAGTATGCAGAGACGAAAAGATCAGATAAAGGCAGCATTGGGAACGCAGCCAGAATTACCAACACAACAACAATCAGAAATGTCAGCTTCGGAAGTCACGCCCTGGTATCCGGAGCCACTCTACTTGAAGAAGGCACCGTCAGCAGTTGCGCAGAAGATCCGGTGATGATCGGTGAGGGCGTCATAGCAAAGGGGTTTATTATACTTTCCGGTTCAAAGGTGGAGGGTGGAGCAATCCTGGAGAATTGCTTCATTGGACAAAGTGTCCAAACAGGCAAGCAATTTTCGGCTGAAAACTCGGCACTATTTGCCAATAGTGAAGGTTTTCACGGTGAAGCGGTGAGTTTATTCGCAGGGCCCTATACAGTATCCCATCACAAATCCACACTTCTTATTGCCGGTCAGTATTCATTTTACAATGCAGGAAGCGGATCAAACAAAAGCAACCATCTCTACAAGCTTGGGCCGGTTCATCAGGGAATTATAGAGCGGGGATCAAAAACCGGTTCATTTTCTTACATGATGTGGCCCTGCCATGTGGGACCGTATTCAGTGGTTCTTGGTAAACATAAGGCCAATTTTGATACTGCGGATTTACCCTTTTCTTACATCGATGCCAAAAGTGACAGAAGCGAACTGATTCCTGCATTAAACCTTTTTACGGTGGGCACTCTGCGTGACAGCAGGAAATGGCCCAAAAGGGACAAAAGAAGAAATCCAAACAAGCTTGATCTGATCCATTTCGGGATTTTCAGTCCTTTTATCGTGCAAAAAATGGTTAATGGCTCGAAAATTTTGCAAAAGCTAAGAGACAATGCTTCCAGGGAGCAGAAGTATGTGCCATATAACGGGCTTCACATTCCCCGGTTAATGCTCCGGACAGCCCAGAAATATTATGAGATCGGAATAAAGGTTTACTTGGGCTCAGAACTGGTCAAATACCTGGAAAAATCAGATGCCACTACCTTTGAAGATCTGAAAAAAGGGTTCATTCACAATAATGAAAATGAAAAGGGAAAATGGGTGGATATTTCCGGGATGTTTGCCTCACAGGAGGACATCAACCAGCTTTGCGAAAAGGTTAAGGAAGGGCCTGTTGCCTCTATAGATGACCTTTTGGGTGAGCTCCGTAAGATTTATGATAGCTATCCGGCATCTTCCCGGGCATGGTGCTGTGATCTTATTGCTGAAAGGATAGGGGTTCAGTTTAAAGACATTACCAAAGATCACCTTATCGGTATAATAAATGACTGGAAAGAAAATGCAGAAAAGATGAACAACATGATCGTCAAGGATGCACAGAACGAATTTTCAGCAAACAGCAATATCGGGTTTGGAATCGATGGAGATCAGGAAACCCGGGATAAGGACTTTGAAGCTGTCCGTGGTAGCTTTGAAGCGAATTCTTTTGTCCAGGGGCTGAAGAAAGAAATAGAAGAGATTGGCCGAAAGGCCGATGCTTTGATTGAAAAACTGGAGGCGATGTAAACATTTCGTGTTTTGCTGATATATTTTGACTCATTTCAAATTGTTCCCGGTAATGATAAAGGCCGGGAATTTTTTATAATTTGCAGACTTTGAATTTATGTGTGCTGATTGGATAAATACTTGCCTATTGAATAACAGCAAATTTTATTTATTTTGAAGTATACGGAATCAACAGGTAAGGGAAGAGCAGGCAGAAATGGCATGACTCCTGAAAAAACAGCATCCTATTGCAGGCATTATGCCATGTGCAAGATCGATTTTCTTAATACGGGCGTTTGTGCTTCCGGATCTGAGAAGCATTTTGTCAGCTATTATCCTCAGGGAAGGATGGATCTCTATGCTGCCCTTACTGAAGGGCGTATTCCTCTTACTGAGAAGGCTGTGGAAATTGCAGAAGATTGCGACCTTTGCGGAATATGCGACAGGCAGTGCCATTTCATCACCGGGATGCGTCCGTTGGATGTGGTCAGATCCCTTAAAAGTTATGTAGAAGAAAACAAGGATCAGGTTACTTCAGTTGACTTACATGATCCGGTTTATGATGAGCTTGCCGGTATCACGGGAGAAAAGTGGTGCAGCAAGGACCCGGCCATTTGCATCTCATACGCCAATGATCCTTCTCCTGCTACCGTGGAGTCCATCCCCGCTTATGTGATACTGCCCGGCAGCGTGGAAGAGGTATCAGCCATTATGAAGGTCAGCAAAAAACATGGACTGGATTTTGCAGTCCGTGGCAACGGCTCCAGCGTGATGGGCTTTGTGATGAGCGATGATCTGGTGATTGATATGGCCCGGATGAAACAAATAGAAATGAATGAGGAAAGGGGACTGATTAAAGCGGGTGCCGGTGTGGCTGCCTATGAGCTTCAGCAGGCCGCTTCAGAGAAAGGTTACCGGGTTCAGGCCGCTGAACCCTCGGCACTGGTTGTAGCCAACCTGATGTGCTCTGGCATCTTTTCTACCTATTCCCATGCATTCGGAATGGGAGCACATAATGTGATCGATGCTCAGTTTGTCGACCCGGAAGGCAATGTGTTCAGATTGTCTGAAAAAACGGCACCCAACTTGTTTGCTTACGAAAAGCATGACGTGCCTCTTCCGGGTATCTGCACGGAAGTCTCGTTTAAGCTCTACCCACGCCTTCCTGATGAAAGGGGATTTTTGGTGCCTTTCTCTTCTTTGGGTCAGGCCCTTGGCTTTCTTCGGGAGATTGGCCAGAGAAGGACCGGCCTCGCAGCCGGATTGCTCGGAGGAGAATATCTGGCTACCTTCCTTTCGCCTTCCATTGAGCTGGCAAAAAAGGTTAAGAATATTTTTTATGAGCATTTTAGAATGGCTTATGTCGTTCAGATGACAGGCGATCAGTACGATGAATCCAATGTACGTGATATGGGTTATCCGGTGATCTCTCAGCGGGTCTTCAGAGCCCTCGTATTGTCCCTTCCCGACCTCCAAGATAATGAAGTACTGGTTCACCTGAATGAAATGATGGAAGGGTCTTCTGTTTATCAGATGCTCGCCGATAACAAGATGGAGCCGCTCATCGAAACGGTGCTTCAGCCGGAGGCGAAAAAGCTTGCCGGTGTCGTGCCCGATGATCTGAAGCCTTTTTATGCCCGGTTGTACGAAAATCCTAAACTGACTGACCTGTTATGGCTCAACGATTTCAGGATACTGAGCTCCCGAATGGGAAGGGAAAAGCATGTAGTGGCCTGGATTGTCTATGTACCTCTGGAGAAGCCCGAACTGATCATAGAGATAAACGGGGAATTTCGCAGGATAGGAGACAAGTGGAAGGTAAAGAACGACTATGGGTTCATCACACCTCTGGATTTCGGCAAAAGGGCTGTGTTTGAATATGACTATTACGTGGATCAGCAGGACGACAAAGACAAGTTTTCCATGCTCCAGGCCATGAAGGAGGCAGCCGGGATGATCGAAGGCTACAGTGCAAAATACGATGCCGTCAGATGGATCAGGTACACCCTTTATCAGGGCATCGCCAGGATGGAGAATCTTTTGTACACATGAGACTATTGCTGGAGTGCGATAATGCATGAATGGGATAATATTAAAGGGATAGAGGGTGAAAAAATAGTTGCATTGCAATCATTCAATCAATCAATCATTCATTTAAACAAACGAATAAAGAATAAAGTTTGGCTTTCATGTTAAATTATTATAGTTAAGTTTAATGAAGAAGATACTGGTAACCGGTGCTTCAGGATTTCTGGGTAGCCATCTTGTTGAAGCTTTCATGAGGGAGGGGAGGGGAGTTGTTGCATTGGTCAGAAAAAGCGGCGGTCAGTCAGGACAGCAAAGGATGGAAAACCTTTTCAACTGGTTCGGGCTGAACGGATCAGCACGCAGATATTGTGAGATAGTAGAAGGCGACATCTCACAGGCTGGGTTTGAGCTGGACTACAATACTTACCGGTCTTTACAGGCAAGGACTTCCGAAATCATCCATTGCGCTGCCAACACTTCATTTGGGGAGCAGCGAAGGGGCGATGTGGAGATGGCCAATCTAGCCGCAATGAAAAATGTATTACAATTTGCTGCCGGTGCTTCTGTGTCCTGCTTTCATCTAGTCAGCACGGCATTTGTCGGTTCTCCTGATCAGAATGCCTGCAAGGAAGAGATCCCGGAGAGGAAGGAATTTCCTAATGTATACGAAGAAACCAAATATCTGGCCGAAAAAACGGTGAGAAGCTTCTGTGAAAGTAACGGTTTGCCCTGGAAGATCTACCGGCCTTCGGTGGTATACGGCAAATCCTTTAATGGAAAAACTTTTCGTTTCAACGGCCTCTACTATCCCATCAAAACCCTGTATCTGCTTAAAAAGATTTTCTTGAAAGACCTGAATAACGGTGCCAACCGTTCACGCGAGCTGGGTGTTTTCCGCGAACAAACCGGACGGCTTTTCTTTCCCATCGAACTGGAAACCCACGAAGACAATGGAATTAACCTGATCCCTGTGGATTATTTTGTAAAGGCCTTCTTATTTCTTTATGAAAATAACGGATTCGCTAAAATCCACCATATTACCCATCCGCGTTCTACTTCCCCTGATACGCTTGTGAGTTATATTTCCGAGTATTTTCATCTGGCAGGCATTACTACCCGTAATTATATGCTAAAGCCAAAGAACCGGCGCAATGCCATGGAGCATTTGTTTTACTCCTACCTTGGAGAATATCATTCCTATCTGCAGGATAGCCGGAAATTTGATGCCTCAAACACCATTCCCGTGCTTCAGGCCTCGGGCATTCATTGTCCTGAGCTGGATTACCCGGTTTTTAAAAAAATCATGGATTATGCTATGGAGACCAACTGGGGAAAATCGATTTTGCCGTGTTGAATTCGCTTTAAATGAATTTGCAGATTTGAGATAATATGCTATTTTTGCATATCATGCGCAATTTGTCACGGCATACCTTGATTTTTCTTTTTTATCTGGCTGGCTTGAACCTGTTGGTTCATTCCTTCATTCCACATGAACATCATTATGGCAATGAACCGGCCCATATTCTAAACGAGGTCAAAAAAGAAGGCCTCCATGACAGGGAAATCAGGCCTGATCTTATATATTTCACAGATAAGCATGATTCATACATTTGCCATTTCAACCCCAGGTTATTTTTAGGTCAGGATGATCTGACCGGTTTCTTTTTTTTCCAAACCAGGGGATCCGTAATTACCCATGATATACCTACCGATATTATTAAACCCTTTTATGGAGTTAATGGATATGGTTCCGTAATTTTAAGAAGCCACTCCTCCCGCGCTCCTCCTTACTTATCCCTTTAATTAATACGGTTTAGTTATTTCTTCTATCGCACCGGTGAGAACTTGCCGGTTATTAGATTCATTTATAATCATTATAAGATTTTCTTATGATACAGTCAATAATACGGTTTTCCGTCAAAAATAAATTTATTATTGGAATTGTCATTATGGGGTGGATTGGATGGGGTATATATTCTTTCATGAATTTGCCGCTAAATACTGTACCCGATCTGACCAACAATCAGGTAAAGGTTACCACTTATGCACCTGATCTGGCTACAGAGGAGGTGGAACAGCTTATTACCTATCCCATTGAGCTGGAGATGGGGAATCTTCCCGGTTTGAAGGAGATCCGCTCTGTCTCTAAATTTGGTCTTTCTGACATTACACTGGTATTTGAAGATGATATGGGCACTTATAAACCCCGCCAGCTTGTAAAAGAACACCTTGAAGTAGCCTCGGGGAAATTGCCTGAAGGCGTTGGCAAACCCAAGATCGGGCCCATTACCACCGGTTTGGGCGAAGTATATCAATATGTGCTCTCTACCCGGCCTGGTTATGATACGGTCTATTCCGCAATGAACCTTCGGACCATTCAGGATTGGGTAGTTAAAAAAGAGATGATTAATATTGATGGTGTTGTGGGAGTGAATACCATGGGTGGCTATCTGAAACAATATGAGGTGGCTGTTGATCCCGAGCAGCTTCGCAGTTTTGATCTTGCCATAAGTGATCTTTACACCGCATTGAAACGGAATAATGCCAATACCGGCGGCAGCTATATTGAAAAAAACCGGAAGGCATACTTTATCCGTGGTCAGGGTCAGGTCCGCTCACTGGACGAAATCAGGGATATTAAGATTAGAACAGTCAATGGTCAGCCGCTTCAGATAGGGGATATTGCCGGGGTACAGTATGGAAATGCTACAAGGTTTGGGGCTTTTACCTATAATGGCAAAGGGGAAGCCGTCGGAGGCAAGGTGATGATGCTGCGTGGGGAGAACCCGGCTGAGGTAATTGCCAATGTAAAAGAGCGTCTTCCCCGTGTGCGTGAAGCCCTGCCCGAAGGGGTGGAAATAGTACCTTTCCTTGACCGTTCTACGCTCATCGGGCAAACTACTTCCACGGTAGCGGAAAACCTCCTTTTGGGAGCCCTCATTGTGATCTTTATTCTTGTTTTGCTTATGGGGAATATGCGGTCCGGGCTCATCGTAGCTTCAGTGATACCCCTGTCTCTGCTTTTTGCGCTTGGGATACTCTATACATTTGATATTTCTGCCAACCTCATCAGTCTCGGTGCTGTGGATTTCGGAATCATCATCGATGGGGCCGTGATCATTGTGGAGTTTATGGTTTTCCAGATGAGCAGAAAGTTGCCTTATCTGAGGAGTCTCAAAGGCCGCAAGCTGAGACATGAGCTGGACAACCTTGCCATCTCCTCGTCAGGCAGAATGATGCGTACTGCTTTCTTCGGCCAGTTGATCATTCTGATCGTATTCATCCCCATACTTACCTTAACCGATCAGGAAGGCGATATGTTCAGGCCTATGGCCATCACTTTCGGTGCGGCATTGATCGGAGCAATCCTTTTGTGCCTGACCTATGTACCCATGATTTCGGCTTTGATCCTTCGGCCCGAGAAATCGGATAAACCCCGCCTGGCCGATCGCATCCTCAGATCAATCAGGGAAGGATACCGCAATATATTGCGTTTGGCCCTTCGATTCCGTTACGCAACAGTTACATTTGTCTTAATCCTTTTAACAGTTGCCCTCCTTCTTTTTACCCGGATGGGAGCAGTTTTTATTCCCACACTTGATGAAGGAGATTTTGCCATTCATCCTTTCCTCCAACCCGGCACATCACTAACAGAGACAGTCGAAATTAATACCCGTCTGGAAAAGATACTACTCGGGGAATTTCCCGATGAAGTGGAGCAAGTGGCCACCAAAATCGGTACGGGAGAAATACCCACAGACCCCATGTCACTGGAAATGTCCAAGATGATCATCAATCTGTCACCCAAAGAGGAGTGGACACGTGCCGAAACCAAAGAAGAACTTGAAAGGTTGATGAAGCAGGAAATGTCGGTGATCCCCGGGGTGAACTTCTTTTTCTCCCAGCCCATCGAGATGCTTTTTAACCATTTGCTTACCGGTTCTTCTGCTGATGTTCTGCTTAATATTTATGGCACTGACCTTGACACGCTTTTTGCAAAAGGTAACCGGGCAAAAACCCTTATTAGTGAGCTTCCCGGAGCGGGTGATATCAATGTACAAAAGGTGATCGGCCTGCCTCAGATTGTGGTCGACTATGACCGGGATAAATTGGCACAGTATGGGCTGGAAATCGATCAGTTGAATCAGACCATTCAGTCTTCTTTCTCAGGGGCCAAAACGGGTACGGTGTATGAAGGAGAAAGACGTTTTGATCTGGTGGTACGCCTGAAGGAAGAATACAGGAATGATCCGGAGACCCTGCGGGATCTTTATCTTGTCAGGTCCAACGACAGGCAGATAAGGCTGGGTGATGTTGCTGAGATATACAGGCAGACAGGTCCGGCTGAGATCTCCCGCGAAGGGGTTAAGCGTAAGCTTGAAGTGGGTGTAAATATCGGCAATCGCGATATGGAGTCATTTGTACGGGAGGTACAAAGAAAGATGGAGCATGAACTGGATCTGCCCGGAGGTTATTATATCGACTATGAGGGGGATTTCAAAAGTCTGCAGCGGGCTAAGAATCGTTTGTCGTGGGTAGTACCACTGGTGCTGGGATTCATTTTTGCCTTGCTGTATTTTACGTTCAACTCTTTCAGGCAGGCAATGCTGGTGTTTTCAGCAGTACCCCTGGCTGCGATCGGTGGAATTTTTGCCTTGTGGATCCGGGGTATGCCCTTTAGCATCTCTGCCGGTGTAGGATTCATTGCGCTTTTCGGTATAGCCGTTTTGAACGGTGTGGTGCTGATGAGCTTTTTCAATGAATTGAAAACCGGTGGTATGGGGAATGTTTTTAAAAGGGTGTATCACGGTACAGATATGCGGCTGAGACCGGTGATCCTTACTGCATTGACAGATGCCCTGGGATTTTTGCCGATGGCCCTTTCAACATCAGCCGGAGCTGAAGTGCAAAGGCCCCTGGCAACGGTTGTTGTAGGTGGCTTGATAACAGCCACCATCCTGACTCTCATTCTGCTGCCGGTGATCTATACTTTTAGCGAAAGACGGCCGCATATTCCCGGATTGGATGAAATTTTGACCCGGGCACGTAAAAGAATAAATGGCTTCAGCGGAAAAGGTTTACTTTTGATGGCATTGCTTGCCACCCCCTTAGCTGGTGCTTTCGGTCAGGAAGCCGGGGAACACCTGATAATACAAAGTCCGGAAGAAGCTGTTGAAATGGCTTTGGAAAATCATCCTGCCGTGAAACAGGCAGATTTGAATGTTAGTCAGCAACAAGAGCTGGGCAAGACTGCTATTGATCTTCCTGATGCAACGGTATCCTATGAAAAGGAAAATGAAGGCGAAGGCATCACCCGTTGGGCAGTGAAACAGGGATTTGAATTTCCGCTTCAATATGTTGCCATGGCTGAATTTTCCAGCAAAAAGATTGCACAAAGCAAGCGTGAACGTGATCTGGTTATTCACCAGCTTAAAAAGGAAGTTCGTAAGGCTTATTATAATGTACTTTACACCAGGGGAAAACTGAGGCTTCTAACTGAGATCGATACCATCTTCAATCGTCTCCGGGAGGCTGCTGATTTGAAGTATCAGACAGGAGACACCCCTTATCTGGAAAAGGTTTCAGCAAGTGCCAAATATAAAGGAATACAGGTGGAAATGGAGCAGGCACAGGCCGAGCTTGAAAATGAACGGAGGGAACTGAAGAAACTGCTTTATGTCGATAGATTGCCCGAAATTGATGAAGACCGTTTGACTGAACTGGAATTTGAAGGTGCAGAATTGTTAAAAGACACCCTCTCCGGTAATCCGGAAATCCGGATTGCTGAGGGTCGGTGGCTGGAGGAAAAAGCCAGAACTAAGGTTATCAAATCCCGTTCATGGCCCGATCCCTTTATTCGTGCGAGTAGAATCACGCTCCCCGGTTCATCCAATTTCGGAGGTTTTGAAGTGGGCTTGTCATTTCCACTCGATGTTTGGGCCGAGAAGGGGCGCAACCAGGCTGCTGAAATTGCCGGCATGGAAGAAAACCAGGCATTCCTGAATGTTCAGAACAACATGCTGACCAAAAACAGGCAACAGCAGAAAAAACTGAGCGTCTACCGTGAACAGCTTCGGTTCTACCAGGAGGAACGCCTGGAAGAAGCAGAAACCATCATGCAGAGCGCTGAACAACAATATCAGCAGGGAAATATCGGGTATATTGAATACATCCGGTATTTCGACCAGGCTATGCGGATAAGGATGGATTACCTGAAAAAACTGAACCGGTATAACCAAGCTGTCATCGAACTCAAATATATTCAAGGAAACTAATAAGTGACACTACATAAAATATTTTAGATATGATTCACAAGTATTTAATCCATTATTTATTGCCGTTTGTTGTTTTAATTTTCATGATTTCTGTTTCATGCTCGCATAACGGTCAGAATGAAGATCATGGGCAGGCGGGGCATGATGAATCGGAACATCAGTCTGATACAACATTACACCAGGAAGAGGGGGAGGCCCATGATCATGATCATGATCAGGGTATCTTCCATGATGAGAGAACCAGTTTGGAAGCCGATCAGGTGTTGATCACCGGTGAGCAGTTTCGTAATGCCGGCATTAAGCTTGGCATGGTAGAAGAACAGGCACTTTCAGAAACCGTAAAAGCCTTTGGTAAGGTGGCCCTCGATGCTCAGGACGAGGCCCATGTAACTTCTGTTGTTGAAGGGGAAGTACGGGACATCAGAAAAATCGAAGGCGACCGGGTGGAGAAGGATGAGACCCTGGCATTGATCGAACATCCCAATATAGTCCAGATGCAGCAAGATTACCTGAATGCTGTTAACAATTATGAGTATCTGCAGTCGGAATTTGAAAGACAAGAGCGTTTGTTCAGTGACAGCGTCAGCTCTGGCAAATCTTTCCAGAAGACACGCTCAGATTATTTGAACAGCCGTATTGTCATGCATGGCCTGGCCCGGAAACTGAAGCTCATGAATATAGATCCCGAACAATTGACACCGGAGACCGTTCAAAGCGCCATTTCCGTGAAATCTCCCTTATCGGGATACGTAAACGAGGTGAACGTAAAAACCGGGTCTCAGGTAGATCCTCAGGAGGAACTTTTTCAGATTACTGCCAACGACAAGGTGCACCTTCATCTTCGTGTATATGAGCAGGATATCAGTAAGGTGAAGGAGGGGCAGTCTCTGACATTCAATTTTTCCGCCAAACCTGAACCTAAACCCTTAAGTGGTTATGTGATCAGGAAGGCACGCAACTTTGATCAGGAGAGCCGGACCGCCCTGGTCCATGCAGGCATCCGCGACGCAGGCAGTGATATATATCCGGGTATGGCAGTGAAAAGTTTCATACAAGCCGGTGGAGAAACGAAACCATGCCTTCCGGAGCAGGCCTTTGTTGAGGATCAGGGGGAACAATTTATTTTTGTGCTGGAAAGATCTGCCGCCCCGCATCCGGAGCATCCCCGGGAAAAATACTACATTTTTACCCGCACCCCGGTGAAAAAAGGAACAAAGGCCGGGGACTATGCTGCTGTTTATTTTTACGAAGAACCCGGAGATTCCGTAAATGTGGCGATCAGTAATCCTCAGGCTATTCTTGCAGAAATGGAAAAAAGCTCGGCTGGTCATGGACATGCCCATTGATAAATGGTAACTATCGGATGATATTTATTTATTACTAATTTTGACTTACTAATATTTAAAATAAATCCATCATGAATCAATCCACGGGAAACATCCAGCGCATTGCTTATTCAATGATCATCATCGCCCTGCTGATCTATCTGCTGATCATTGGGAAATTCATCATCGTGCCCATGATTTTTGCGGCATTGCTTTCAATCATGATACAGCCCATCTGCAATTTCCTCGAGCGTTATGTACATGCAAAGATTCCCGTGATAATTTTGTCGTTTATCATTGTACTGATACCGGTAGGCGGGATCATTACCTTTTTTTCTTACCAGATGGGAGATGTGCTGCAAAACATGCCTGCTATTGCCGATAAGCTTCAACATAGTTCTGATCTGTTATTTACATACCTCAATGATAATTTAGGTATTTCCCGTGCAGACATTTGGGATTGGTTTCGAGCCAATTTTTCCAAAGTGCTTGATTCCCCCATTCAGTTTTTCAAAGGCGGTTTGATTTCGGGCACGGCATTCCTGGTGAACTTTTTTATGGTGCTGATATTCATGTTTTTTATGTTGCTTTACAGGGGTGCCATTAAGAATTTTCTTCTGCTGCAGTTTAAAGACAAAAGACGGGAACAGGGTGTTGAGATTCTTGTTCAGATTCAGCGTTTGGTAAGACATTATCTCTACGGGCTGCTTACCGTAATCCTTATCCTGGCCTTTCTCAACAGCATCGGCCTTTGGATCATCGGTGTGGGATATCCCGTATTTTGGGCATCGCTGGCTGCCTTCCTGAGCATTATCCCATACATTGGAACAACACTGGGCGGTTTGCTGCCCTTCATGTATGCCATTGCCACACTGAATACCTGGTGGCAACCGCTGGCTGTAGTGGCCTTGTATTCATCCATTCAACAGTTAGAGGGCAATCTGATCACACCCTATGTGGTGGGTTCGAATGTGAAAATCAATCCTTTTATTGCCATCCTGTCTCTGCTTATAGGAGGCTATATCTGGGGACTGTCAGGTATTGTCCTGGGCATACCCCTGGCCGCCATCGTCAAACTGATTTTTGATAACGTGGACAGCCTCAAACCTGTTGGCGTATTGATGAGCAACAATCTGCACAAACAGGATGAAAAGCTGCTTGAAGATTGGGACGAGGATCGATACCGTATATCCAGTTTGTTTAAGGATAAAAACGAAGAATAATAATCAATTAAATTCTAAACACTTCCTTAGTATTAACACTTATCCAGGGAGTTTGAAACATTTGTATTTTGGTTATTGCCTGCCTGACGGCGAGGCAGGGAATTTCCCGCCTCGCCGCGGGGCAGGTGTTTGTGATTTGTTATTTGTGATTTGGAATTTAACAAATACCTTCCTGAAAAATCTGCCGTGATATTCCATTTCCCTTATCTTTGGCGCAAATTCTTGTTGCAATGACCAGACATTTTCTTTACATATTGATTGTATCTCTCCTGTTCTTCATT
>JBKGZA010000079.1:0-13306 GCA_046545815.1 Bacteroidales bacterium | reverse complement strand
GGTTTTGGGTTAGGTTTTCTCAGACAGCCGCCGTATTTTTTATCGCTTTTGTTATAGGTTGGTTTATTAAAGCACATTACACGGATAAGACTGAAAGCACCTGGCTGGAAGTTAGTGTGCCAACCGGCCATATGACTCAGCTTAAACTAAGCGACAGTTCAAAAGTATGGCTCAACTCTGAAAGCACTTTTAGGTATCCTTCTGATTTTTCTGACGAAAGGAGGGTTCTTCTGTCGGGAGAGGCATATTTTGAGGTGGCTCCGAAACGAGAATCTCCTTTTATTGTGGAAACAGATTGTCTGAGTGCCCGGGTACTAGGAACCCGTTTTAATGTAAGGGCTTATAAAGAAGACTCTGAAATTGAAACCACACTTATGGAAGGTAAGGTCGCCCTGAATAATAACGGCACTCAAAATACCCGCACGGTTTTGTATTCCGGCGATCAGGCCAAGATGAACAAGTTGAACAATGAACTGGAAATTCGTCAGGTGGAGCACCCTCAGGCTAAAACCATTGCCTGGATAAAAGGCCGTTATGAATTTCACAATGAGCCGTTGAATGAGATTCTCAACTTTGCTTCCCGCTGGTATGACATAAAGTTTGTAGTTAAAGACAAAGAATTGCAAGATACCCGGTTTACAGGTGTAATGAGAAGGGAGTACCCACCTGAAAAATTGCTGGAGTTGATTAAGAAAACCGAGGAGATTGTTACAAAAAGGAAAAATGATAAAATAATTATAAAATATCAATAATGGTGACTGTATTTAGGTTCAGTTTTTCTTTATATAACGCAAGATACAAAAGCGTCAGAAAATTTTTCCCGAAGGATAATGCCAACATTACCCTTCGGAAGGCCAATAAGCAACAAATAGAAGTCACAGGTACATTAACCGATGCACAAATCGGAGATCCCCTGCCGGGAGTGAATATAGTTATACAGGGAACCACTCAGGGAACGCCAACGGACATGGACGGTGAGTATTCCATTGAAGCTCCTGCCGATGCCACATTGGTATTTTCCTTTGTAGGATATCAGGAGCAAAGTGTGGAGTTAGTTGGTCGTCAGGATATTGATGTTTCCATAGAGCAGGCTGTCGCTGACTTGGAAGAAGTTGTGGCAATAGGTTACGGTACACACCGAAGACGCGACGAAAATCTTGTACGGAATCCTGGCTATGCCGGAAGAAAAGAACCTGAAGGAGAATATGAAGAATAGATTGAATGGCCGTGTATAAAAATATAAGGAGTAGAGCAAATATGAATGAAGTGAGTCATATTTTCAACACCCTTATCAATTTCAATAAAAAAATTTTTCTTATCTTGTAACCATTCTATAACATATACAAATGAGGAGGTATACTTATGAAACGAAGTTTTTTTATTCCGCTTATTTTTATTATTACAGCGTTGGCTTTTGGATGCGCTCCTGAAAATGGGGATACTTCCGAAGAACCTGAATTTAAGTTTATAGAGTCCTATAAACAAATTCATGTTTTGGCCAATGGCGAGCATTTTACGTCTTATCTTTATGATACGACGCTGATGAAACCGGTTTTGTACCCTGTTTATTCGTCTTCGCAAATCCGTGTACAAAGACAATACCCATTAAAGGAAGTTGAAGGCGAAAACCACGATCATCCCCATCATGTAGGTGTTTACTTTACATATGGTGCTGATGGTGAGGTTAACGGAAATAACTACTGGCAGGGACAGCGGGGTAAGACCCGTATCAGACATAAGGAGGTAACCCGTCGGGAGGCAGGTCCCGGAAGTGCAGTGCTCGCCACCCGCTCTCACTGGATCGGCCGGGAAGGCGACGTGGTGCTGGTAGAAGACCGTACGATGGAATTCACTGGTGATACGTCCCATCGTGCCATTGATTTTACCTTTAACCTGAAGGCAGAAGATGAGCCGGTTTCCTTTGAAGACACCAAGGAAGGGATGTTTGCCATCCGTGTGGCCAACTGGCTGACCGAAGAAGATGGTGACGCGGAGTATCTGAGCTCCGAGGGAGAGCGGACCTCGGGAAATATCTGGGGCAAACGTGCCGAATGGGTGCGCCTGGAGGGCAGCCACGAGGGGAAAGACGTGGGCATCATCATTATGAACCATCCCTCCAGTGTTAACTACCCGTGCTACTGGCATGCACGCGGCTACGGGCTTTTTGGCGCCAATCCCCTTGGCCGGTATATGTTTGAAGATGGCCGTGGGGTGGACAATCCCGAGTCGCTGAATTATGAGATACCGGCCGGGGAAAGCGGATTGTTCAGATTTAAGATGATCATTTATGAAGGCCACCGCACGGCCGATGAGATTAATGAAGCCTTTGACCAATACAGCTCAGGTTCCGGAGCCTGAAAAAAAAACGAAAGGAGGATAGCAACATGTACGATCAGTCAAAAAAGAAACTTTCACGCCGTGAGTTTATCACGCGCAGTACCACCCTGGCCGCAGGCCTTGCCGGTGCTTTTGCCACTTCTTGTGCTACGGCCCCCTCCGGAGAGACCAAAGCTCCCTCCGGGGCGGATATGAAATTCGGCCTGGTTACGTACCTTTGGGGCAAAGACTGGAAGCTGCCGGCTCTTATTCGGAATTGTCAGAGAGCCGGGGTTTATGGTGTGGAGCTTCGTGTTGACCATGCCCACGGTGTAAGCCCGGCATTAAGTTCGCGTGAACGGGCGGAAGTGCGCATGAGATTCCAATACAGCCCTGTAGAGCTGGTTGGTTTTGGTACCAATTATGCATTTCACTACACAGACAAAGAAGAATTACAGGCAAATCTTCAGGGAGCCAAGGAATACGTGCGGCTTTCTTCCGAACTCGGAGGGGGCGGTGTTAAAGTTAAGCCCAATGCCCTTCCCGATGATGTTCCAGAAGAACAGACCATCGAACAAATCGGCCGTTCCCTGAATGATCTCGGCGAGTATGCCGGCAGTTACGGACAGGAGATTCGTGTAGAGGTACACGGGAGAGAGACCTCCCGGCTGCCAATAATGAAACGGATTTTCGACTTAGTGGATCAGCCCTCCGTCGGGGTATGCTGGAACTGTAATGACAATGACCTTGAAGGCGAAGGCCTGGAACACAACTTTAACCTTGTCAGGGGCGACTTTTCCCAAATTGTTCACATCCGGGAGTTAGGCGAGGGAGATTATCCTTATCAGGAACTGTTCAATTTGTTTGCTGCTATGAATTATAACGGATGGATATTACTCGAGGCCCGCACCAATCCCGGCGATCGAATAAACGCCCTGAAGGATCAAAGAGAATTGTTTGAGGAGATGCAATCCAAAGCACAAGCAAGTACGACTTAATTTTAGTGTAATGCCGGAACTTGGCAAAAGAAGATATATAACTGTGATTGGAAAATAAAGAATAGCTATAAAATAAGGAAAAGCAGATACATTTAATGAAAATATTGCAGTGTTGCCAACTACTCTTTGCCAATTGCCAACTGATTATCTATTAGCAATAAAAAACATCTACTATTGTATGTTAAGTACTTATAAACTATTAAATATAAAGAGGTAAAACTATGACATTAAATTCAAAAAAAATCACACGCAGGGACTTCATAACCCAGAGTACCCTGGCAACCGCCGGCTTGACTGCTATGGGCCCGATGGCTGTTTCCAGCCCCAAAACTATGAAGAATTCACGGGGAGCCAACGACCGGATTAATATTGCAGTCGCGGGCATCCGTGGCCGTGGCCAGTCGCTTATACAAAATTTTGGTGAAATGGAGAATGTCCATATCAAGACCCTTTGTGATGTGGACGAGCGTCTGTTTGATGACCGTGTAAAAATGACCGAAGAAGTGCAGGGTTCACGCCCCGGCACGGAGGTAGATATCCGCCAGGTACTGGAAGACCCCGATATCGATGCAGTGGGCTTTGCCACCCCGAACCACTGGCATGCCCTGGGTACCATCTGGGCTTGCCAGGCAGGCAAACATGTTTACTGCGAGAAACCCTCTTCGCACAATATCTGGGAAGGTAGAAAAATGGTGGATGCCGCCAGGAAGTATGACCGGATCGTCCAGATCGG
Organism: Bacteroidales bacterium; assembly: GCA_046545815.1. Taxonomy (GTDB): domain Bacteria; phylum Bacteroidota; class Bacteroidia; order Bacteroidales; family UBA12077; genus JAGXLC01. The sequence goes on along the minus strand of JBKGZA010000079.1, from coordinate 9,259 downwards.
CTACCAGAACCGCTCGCGCCAGAATACCAATGCCGCCATGAAATTTCTCCATGAAGGAGGCATCGGAGATATTTATATGGCCCGGGGGTTGTGCTTCAAGCCGCGTGGCGACATAGGCAATCCGCCGAATGAGTCCGTACCCGATGGCCTACACTATGACCTGTGGCTGGGTCCGGCTCAGGAACGCCCCTTTAACCCAAACTATGTGCATTATAACTGGCACTGGCACTGGCCGTTCGGCAACGGTGACACAGGTAACCAGGGTCCACACCAGTTTGATATTGCCCGCTGGGGACTGAACAAGGAAGAAGCCCCCATCAAGATCACCTCAAAAGGCGGCTACTATGTTTACGATTCCACCCAGGAGACACCCAATACGCAGCTCTCAATTTTCGAATATGCGGACGGGACAATATTAGAGTTTGAAACCCGCGGTCTGCTGACCAATGGTGAATTTGGTGAACCCGGACAAACCATAGGGGATTTCTTCTATGGCAGTGAAGGCGTCATGCAGATTGATTCAGGTGGTAACTGGAAGACATGGATGGGAAGAGATTATGAGCCAGGCCCCTCATCCGAAGAAACCAGTGAAGAGGAACTTGATTCGATGGATCTGATCGGCAGCGGAGGCGGAGGACATTTTGAGAACTTCATCGCAGCCCTCCGTAACGGCAGCCGCGAAGACCTGACCTGTGATGTGGAGGTGGGCCACCGCTCAAGCATATTGCCGCATCTGGGAAATATAGCCTATCGTGTAGGACACGAATTAATGTTTGACGGCCTCAGCGAGCGATTTGTCAATGACAATGAGGCCAATGAATACCTGAGCCGAAATTATCGCGAGCCATTTGTCGTACCCCGACGGGTATAATAATTAATATAATGCCCGTTTCATGGTGTCAAACGAGTGTGAAGGGCAAGTGTAATAGCGGTTGCCCGGATTTTGATCCGGGCAACCTTGACAGCCCTTTCATTTTGAAAATAAACGTAAAATTACAGGAAACAATCATAAAAAGCGATCCTTATGTCATCAAATTCAAAAAAACTCACACGCAGGGACTTCATAACCCGGAGTACCCTGGCCACCGCAGGACTGGCCGCTATGGGACCAATGGCCGTTTCCAGTCCTAAGACGAAAAAAAATTCTATAGGAGCAAATGACCGGATCAATCTTGCAGTGATCGGTATTCGGGGTCGGGGAGGAGGCCTCGCTCAGGATTTTGCAAAAAAGCAGAATGTACGGGTAAAGACCTTGGTGGATATAGACGAGCGTTTATTTCCCGACCGGGTGAAAGAAATCCAGCAAATTCAGGATTATAAACCACAAACCGAAATCGATATGCGGCGTACCTTCGAGGATTCTGATATTGATGCCGTAGTACTTGCCACACCCAATCACTGGCATGCGCTGGCAACGATTTGGGCCTGTCAGGCCGGGAAAGATGTTTATGTAGAAAAGCCAGGTTCCCATAATGTATGGGAAGGAAGGAAAATGGTGGAAGCTGCCCGTAAATACAACAGGGTTGTTCAGCACGGGACCCAGATACGCAGCAGTGCAGGAATCCGGGAGGCTATAGAGCATATTCGCGACGGCTTGCTTGGTGAAGTATATTTGGCAAGAGGTCTTTGTTACCGCTGGCGCGATTCAATAGGAAAGAATCCTGTCAAAACACCACCTAAAGAGGTACACTATGATCTGTGGCTGGGGCCGGCCCAGTATGAACCCTACAGTGAAAGCCGTGTACATTATGACTGGCACTGGCAATGGGAATACGGCAATGGCGATATCGGGAACCAGGGTGTTCATCAGATGGATATCTGCCGGTGGGGACTGGGTGTTGAAATGCCTGCCCGTATCGCTTCCATGGGAGGTATGTTTCTCTGGGATGACGATAAGGAAGTTCCCAATGTGATCAACTCGTCTTTTATGTTCCCGGATGCTGGTAAACAGGGAAAGATGATGGTTTTTGATACCCGGCCATGGATAACAAATGATGAAAAAGGCGCCAAGGTCGGGGTGATTTTTTACGGTTCCGAAGGATATATGGTGATCGACAGTTATAGCCATTATAAAACTTATCTCGGCAAGGATGAGGAGGCCGGACCAGAAAATGATGCCGGCGGTGACCATACGGGAAATTTCATTGAAGCGGTACGAGCGGGAGACCCGCATCAGTTGAATGCAGATATTTATGAGGGACATCTTTCTTCATCAATCTGTCATCTGGGATTAATTGCCACCCGATTGAATAAAAATCTGGAGTTCAACCCCGATACCGAACGGTTTGTCGGAGACCAGGCTGCAAATGAATCGATTTATTTGAAACGGGATTATCGTGAACCATTTGTTATACCCGATAAGATTTAGTTTATTGAAAAAACTGGATAAAAATTCAGATTAATAATAAAGTTAAATCTTTACCGGGCAAGTTTTGCCTAAAAAAGCAAGAATTTGAGCGGTAAGCGCCTAAAGACTTATTAATTTAGGATTTAACTTTATTTCCTTTGTTTTATAGTAAATATTAAAAAACAGATAAAAAATGAATTATAATCGGAGAGACTTTATTAAAGCTTCTGCTTTGGCATTAGGCGCAATAGGCGTGGCAGGTTTGCCTGTCTCGTGTGGCCGCAATCGGAAAAATGGAACAGAAAATATATTCAATTATGCATTATGTAATGAAAGCATGCAGGAGCTGAGCTGGGCCAGGCAATGTGACATCATTGGAAATGCCGGATATAAGGGAGTCGAGATCGCTCCCTTCACCCTTGTTGATAAAGGGGTAGAGGAGATCGGTTCCGGCGAACGAAGTCAAATGGTTCGGGATATGGAGGCTTCAGGTATCCGGTGTGCCGGTTTACACTGGCTGCTGGCTCCTCCCCCGGAAGACCTTCATTTTACTACTCCTGATGAGGAGGTACGAAGGCGCTCGGTGGATTATCTGGATGCCCTGATCGATTTCTGCGGTGATCTGGGTGGGGAAGTCATGATCTTTGGTTCACCGGATCAGCGAAGCTCTACCGAGGGGATCAAAGTCGCGGAAGCAAAGAAGTACTTTGCGGAAGGCCTTTCCAGTGTGGCCGATCATGCCCGGGAACGGGATGTGAAAATTCTTGTAGAGCCCCTCTCCAGTGATCAGACCGATTTGGTCAATACCCTGGCCGATGCCATGGAGATTGTCAATGAGGTGGACCATCCGGCGATCTCCACCATGTTTGATTTTCACAATACTCCCGATGAAACCTTACCCTTGGATGAGCTCGTTCGCAAATACGCCGGTAATATTGGCCATGTTCATTTTCAGGCTATGGATGGCACCCTGATGAGTCCCGCTGATCTTACCCCGGAATATGTGCGTGTATTTGAAGTGCTCAAAGAGCTGGATTATGATCAATGGGTTTCGGTGGAGGTTTTTGATTTTTCCCCGGGAGGAAAAACAATTGCAGAGGAGTGCATGAAAACATTCCGGGAGATTGAGAACAGGATTGGGTGATCAATATGCTTTTAAAAGGTATTGATATATAGTCTTTTAGAAAAAATTTTAAAAAAATTGGGGTAAGGGGGTAGGGTTTTTTCTTTTTCAGTTGTCGTAATATAAAAGTTAATTAGCGTTAAAACTTATAAAGAAAATTTATTTTATGAGAGGAAAGAAAGAAGTTACATAGGCAGAGCGCCAAAATACAGCGGCTACACCTTTTTCTTCTGGGTTTTGGGTTTAGGTTTTCAGATAGTCGCTGTATTTTTCAAAACCCCGGCAAAGAGTAAAAATTACTGATATGCCCGGAATTAAATTAAAAGAGAAAAAAAGGTCAAAAACAAAATAGATTATTCACCACCAACCCAAAAAAGAAAGGAGGTATCTGTAAAACAAAACCTAAGATTTCTCAATTACAAATGAAAAAGGCGGAAAATGCAGCCACATTTCCCGCCATTTCAAAAGAACAATCAAATTATTCAATTAAAAAGCAATGCAAATTATGGAAAAAAAGATTAAAATTGCAAACCAATTATTGTTGCTGTTGATATTCATTTTTGGAGTTTTTACGAACTTTTCAATGGCAGCAAGATCGGATGTATCTTATGCAGACGAAAAACAATTAACACTTAACGCAGAGGAAATTACCATTCAACAGGCGATCCAAAAGATCCAGGATCAGTCTGAGTTCGATTTCTTTTATAAGAATGTAGACCTGGAAAAAACAGAGAAAAAGGTTTCTTTGAATTTCGAGGGTAAGACCATTCATGAAGTATTGCCGGAACTTTTAAAGGGAACGGAACTCACCTACAAGGTGATGGAAAAAGACATCGTCATATTTCCTTCCGCTTCTGAAGCAATTCAGGAGAATGAATCTGCGGTTGACGCCTCCCGGCAACAAGAAATCGAAGTTTCCGGAACAGTAACCGACGCCGAGACCGGTGATCCCCTGCCGGGAGTGAACATTGTCGTTCAGGGAACCACAACTGGTACCACTACAGATACGGACGGCAATTACACCATTGAAGCCCCTGCCGATGCCACACTGGTATTTTCATTTGTTGGATATCAGGAGCAAACCATTGAAATTAATGGTCAGGAGCAAATTGATGTGGAGATGGAAGAAACGGTTACCGAATTGGAAGAAGTAGTAGCTATAGGTTACCAGCAGAGAGCGAGAGGCGAAGTAACCGGTTCGGTCAGCCAGGCTAGTGGAGTGGATATAGAAGAAGCAGCAACTCCAGACATGGAACAATCATTACAAGGAAAGGTACCTGGTCTGGTGGTATCTGACAGGGGAGGCAACGTTGGGCGTCAAAATATGGATTTTCTTGTTCGCGGAAAGTCTACGCTTAATAACAATTCTCCTTTAATTGTAATTGACGGAGTTCCCAGGTCAAGTTTTGGGACTTTATCGCCCAATGATATTGAAAATGTTAGTGTATTGAAGGATGCTTCTGCTGCTATTTACGGTGCACGGGCTGCCAATGGTGTAATTCTTATTCAGACAAAGGAAGGCCAGTCAGGAGAACCTGAATTTACATTTCAAACGGAATATGGGTTTCAAAAGGAAACTAGTTATCCCACGCCCATGAATTCATATGAACGGGCAAAATATTATAACGAGATGTATGTGAATGAAGGCCGGCAGCCGATGTGGTCAGATAAAGCCCTTGACCATTTCAGAAAAGGCGATAAGCCATTGGAATATCCCAATACCAATTGGTATGATGTAGCGATTGCTGACCGGGCTCCGCAAACCCACCATAATTTATCCATGCGTGGAGGTACAGAAACGATTCAGTATTATGTGAGTGGAGATTACCTTTACCAGCAAGGTTTGCTCAAATCAGGGGATGTAAACTACAACCAATATCAGTTAAGATCCAATATCACCGTGCAGGCCACGGATAATCTGGAGTTGGGAGTTAATATTGAGGCCAGGGTAGAGAAACATGAAGAGCCTGAGGATTCCAATCCATGGGGTGATATCATTAGCACTTACCCCTGGATTAAGGATCGTTGGCCTGACGGTAGGTTGGGTCCACCTACCGAATCCATGCAGAATTTGATCACCCAGTCAAACAGGGAATATGGCTTTGATGATGAAACAGATAAGATATTCAATGCAAAGATCAACTTCAACTATGATATGCCATGGATTACTGATGGATTGGAACTATCGGGATATGCCAACTATAACCGGGAACTGGGGGATGAGCGGACTTTTTATAACATATTTCCCATGTATTCCTATGAACCGGAAACGGGTGAATATAAAGAACATACAGGTTTTTCCCGGTCGCATAGGGGTAGCCGCGGGGTTTATTCGGAAACCGATAACAGTTTAACGGATTTCTATCACCTGAGATTAAGTTATGACAAGAGTTTTGGAGAACATAATGTGTCGGCTTTTGCAGCTTATGAACAAAGTGAATCATGGTATAAAAGTTTAGGCGCATATCGTAAAAATTTACCCTCTGACGAAAAACCTTATCTATGGGCTGGAGGTGAAGCAGAAAGAGACAATTGGGAAAGCCTAAATGAATCAGGAAGAGTAAATTATTTTGGATCCTTAAGTTATAATTTTGCCAGGAAATATTTGATCGATTTTACATTGAGATATGATGGTTCGTTTAATTTCCCCAAAGAAAAACGATTCGGCCTGTTCCCCGGTGTATCATTGGGATATAATATTTCGGAAGAACCATTTATGGAAGATATCGGCTGGCTTGATAATTTAAAGCTGCGCGCCAGTTATGCCAAGATGGGTAATGATGATGTACCCTCATATCAGTATCTTGCACAGTATGGTACATACAATGCCTTTAGTTTTGGTTTGGATCCCCGTATAGAGAAGGGTATGAATCTTACAGTTACACCTAATCCTGGCATTACCTGGGAAAATTCTTATCAGCGGAATGTAGGTTTTGATATTACTGTGATGGAAGGATTATTTACACTGAATATGGACTATTTCTATGAGCAGAGAAGACAGATTTTACTCAGTCGTGCGGCAGAGATACCGGATTATACTGCTTTGGATTTGCCTGATGAAAATATAGGTAAGGTGGATAATAGGGGAGTTGAACTCGGACTCAACCATGAAAATACAGTGGGTTCAATAGATTATAGTTTAGGTGGAAATTTAACCTTTAACCGGAACAAGATTATTGACATGGCCGAAGCAAAGGATGTGCCTGAAAGAAGACAACAGGAAGGCCATCCGATGGATTCATGGGTGGTTTATAAAACCGATGGATTGTTCAGAAGCCAGGAAGAAATAGACAATAATCCATCTCTTTCGGGAACTCAGCCGGGTGATATCAAATATCTGGATGTCAATGGTGATGGAGAGATTTCTTCAGACGATATGGTCAGAAAGTATGTTTCTCCGATACCTGAAATACAGTTTGGTTTTAATGGAAGATTGAGTTATAAAGGTATACAATTGAGTGCCTTCTTCCAGGGACAGTCAAATGCCCAAACAGCTATGATGGGAGGTGGCGTAGAAGGTCACCATTGGATAAAAGATTTTTACGATAACAGATGGACCCCTGAGAATAAAGATGCCGATCTTCCGCGGGCTTTCACAAGAGATGACTTCTATAATAAGAGAAACAGTGAGTTTTGGTTAGAAGATGCCACGTTTCTCAGGTTAAAAACTCTAACCCTGTCTTATACCTTACCTTCCGAATGGACTTCCTCCGTCGGAATATCAGACCTCCGCGTTTATTTAAGGGGAAGAAATGTGGCCACCTGGGACAGGGTAAAGTATGGAGAATATGATCCGGAAAGAGAACCGTGGGGTGCCGGTACCTATCCTCAAATATCGAGGTATATGCTTGGAGCCACCATTAATTTTTAAAAACAATTAAAGACAATCGTTATGAAAAAATATAAAATCATAGGAAGTTTACTAATCAGTTTTTTAGTTCTTCTTTTCATTTCTTGTGAAGAAGAGGTTTTGAATAAAGATCCCAAGACAAGCTTTAGTGAGAAGGATATATGGAATGATGTCGAGCTGGCGACGAATTATTTAAATGATGCGTATGACGGAGTAGGTAAATGGGGTATTAATTGGGACAATCCCAGGGATGCAGTCCCTTCGCTGGTTGATGATTGTATGCAACGGGGCGACCATGGCATTTGGGTTTTTAATAAAGGGGATATAACTGCTGATGAGTATGGTGCTTGTAACCGTTGGAATTGGAATTATGATAACATCCGAATAACCAATGTATTCCTACAGCGGATTGATGAAGTACCGGATGTCACTGAAGAGCAACTGGCTTCTTTAAAAGCTCAGGCCAGATATATTCGGGCCAGATGTTATTCTGATCTGTTGAATTTTTATTCATGGTGGGAGGGTGATAATAATGGTGTCCCTCTTTTAACAGAACCTTTCGAGTTGGGTGAGGACTTTCAGGTTCGGCGGAAAAGTTATGATGAGGTACTTTCCTTTATTGTTGAGGAATTGGATCAGGCCAAAGAAAATCTTCCCTATGAATGGGATGACGACAATTGGGGGAAGCCTACAAAAGGAGCTTGTCAGACATTGAAAGCACGTATGCTCTTGTATGCCGCAAGCAAAAGGCATAATCCCGATGGGGATCAGGAAAAATGGCAAAAAGCAAGTGATGCTAACAAGGCTGTAATAGATATGGACCAATATGAACTTGTACAACCTGTGGAATCATATGAAGATTATGCACAGATCTGGTTAGACAGGGGCAATAGTGAAATTATCTTTGCACGAAGTTATCATCCAGAATATACCGATCTCAATTGGATTGATAAAATGAATGATCCCAATGGATTTACCGGATGGGGTGGTAATTGTCCTACCGAGGATTTGGTGACTGCATACAGAATGGAGGATGGATCTGAGATTGATGAAGAAGGATCGGATTATGATCCCCAAGATCCTTTTGAGAACAGAGAACTGCGATTTTATGCCAATATTGTTTATCATGGCCGTCATTACAGAGGGAGGGAGATTGAAGCACACTATCCTGCAGCGGATGCTGAAAATGTCTCTCCGGGGCTGGACAGCAGGGCCTCTTCAATCCAGAATTGGAATTCTTCTCCTACAGGGTATTGGTGGTATAAGTTTAAGGATGAATCCATTGACTTTTCAAAGGAAAATTCAGATGTACCGCTAATTTTAATGAGGTTGGCTGAAGTATATCTGAATTATGCCGAAGCCCAATATCACTTGGGAAATGAAGGAGTCGCCAGAGAATATGTCAATAAAATTCGGGAAAGGGTAAATTTACCTGATTTGGAAAGTTCAGGAGAAGAACTTCTTGAAGACATCAGACGTGAGCGGCGGCTTGAGTTAGCTTTTGAAAACAACCATCGTTGGTGCGACATCCGGAGATGGGGAATTTTAGAGGAGACACATGAGAAGGATTATGTAAGTATCGTACCCTATAAACATGATGATGGAAGTATTACATATGAAAGAGAAGTGGCCATGGAAAGGTCTTTTCAGGAGAAATTGTATAATTTCCCCATACCCAAAAGCGAAATTGAAAAGACCGATTTAACTCAAAATCCCGGTTATTGAGCCTAATGATGAACTGTTTTGACAATTAAATTTTAAACCTGGGGGCTTCTCCGGATCGGCAATTTAACGGGGAAGTCCCTGATTTTTATTTATTAGCCCTTTATAAAGAGAATTTTTTTGTATTTGATTCATGTTTTTTTATTTTTAAACCAAAGAAAATATGAAACGCCGAAAATTCATTAAAAATATAGCCATAGGAAGCACCCTTTCTATG